>NZ_JBRIIQ010000011.1:0-68545 GCF_052976905.1 Glaciimonas sp. GG7
AAGCGGGGAAATTCTCTTCAAAGTCGTCAGTTCCGAGATCGCTTTTCAGCGTGGCAACTGGCAATCCGGCTATGCCACCCTATTAGGCGTTGCGCAACAAACGCGCGACCCGCGCCTGGCACGCCGCGCTGCCGAAATGGCGCTGAGCGGCAAACAGGGCGGCGATGCGTTGGTCGCCATTCGCTTGTGGCATGAACTTGCCCCGGATTCGGAAGAGGCAACCCAGTACTATCTCGGCTTCATTATGCTGAGCAATAACCTGGCAGAAGCACAGCCGATTTTTGAGCAACGTATTCAACAAGCCCCACCACAAACGCGCGGACTGATGATGCTTCAGACGCAACGACTACTGAGCCGCGCCCAAGACAAAGCTGCTGCCATGACGATGCTCGAAGCGGTCGTCGCGCCCTATCTGACTATGTCGGAAGCGCATCTGGCGTTAGCCCAGGCGGCTTTTTCCAATGCCAACAGTCAACGCGCCACTGAAGAAGCGAATCTGGCCTTAAAGCTAAAACCTGACTCCGAGCTCGCCATCCTGACCGTTGCACAAGTCTCGCCAGATAAAGCATCGGCCCAAAAAGCGTTAACCGATTTTCTAAAAACACACCCGAAAGCGCGTGAAGTACGGATTGCCTATGCCCGTATTTTGGTAGAAGACAAAGCATACGATCAAGCCCGCAGCCAGTTTGAAATTTTGCTCAAGACCGACCAAAAGGATTTGACCACTCTGTTGGCGCTGGGCTTACTCAACGCACAAATCGGCGACACCAAAATGGCCGAAAAATATCTGATTAACTACGTCGATGAATTGGCCGCACACCCCGACGAAAATCGCGACAATACTCAAGCGCTACAGCTTCTGGCCCAAATAGCGGCCGAGCGCAATGATATCGACGGCGCACTCAAATGGCTGGCCAAAGTCGGTCCTGGCGAAGCCTATCTTGAAACCCAACTTCGCCGTGCGCTATTAATCTCCAAGCGCGGCAATATCGATGCGGCCAGACAGGTTCTCGCCCAGATCGAAACCAATGGTGAAGCCGAAGAAGTACAAGTTACGCAAGTCGATGCCCAATTCCTGCGCGAGGCAAACCGGAGTATCGAAGCCTTTAGAGTGCTGGAAGCCGCACTCAAACATTATCCAAACAATCCTGATTTGTTGTACGACTATGCGATGGTGGCCGAAACACTCAACAACATCCCGGTCATGGAATCATCTCTGCGCAAACTCATCGCTCTGGCGCCCAATAGCCAGCAAGCCTACAACGCGCTCGGTTACTCATTGGCCGACCGCAACGTCCGACTGCCAGAGGCGTTGGTGCTCATCACCAAAGCGCTAACGTTAGCCCCTCAGGATCCTTTCATTTTGGATAGCATGGGCTGGGTGCAATTTCGACTAGGCAATCTGACCGACGCAGAAACGCAACTGCGCGCAGCGTATAGCGTCTTGCCTGATGTTGAAATCGGCGTTCATCTGGGCGAAGTTTTGTGGATGAAGGGCAAAAAAGAAGAAGCACAAAAACTATGGCGTGAAGTGCGTGCAAAAGACCCCAAAAATGCCTCATTAAACAGCACGCTGGCACGCTTGCATGTGAGTCTGTGATGATGTCGCTGACATGGTTTGCGCGTGGATCACGCGTCGTTCAACGCGCCACGCTAACAGCAATGGGCGGCACAGTCATCACCGTCACTTTAGCCATCAGCGGCTGCTCAACCCTGAGTGCACCATCGACGCCGAATATCGCCGCAGTGAGTAGCCCACGCCAATATCATCAGTCGATTGACTTGAGCGGACGCTTATCGGTACGCTACGAACAGAACGGCAAAGAACAAGCCGTCCACGGTAGCTTCACCTGGTCCCAAACCAGCGATCATACGGTTGTCACGGTACTGTCTCCCCTAGGGCAAACCTTGGCGACCATTGATATCACGCCACAGCAATCAACTCTCCATCAAGCTGGTCAGCCATTGCGCACCGCAGCCGATGTCGATCTGCTCACAGCACAAGCGCTGGGGTGGCCGCTCCCGATTGCTGGCTTGCGCGACTGGCTGCAAGGTTTCGGCTCAGACGCCAGCGGTAAGCCGTTCAACGTCAGTCCGGCCAGCGATAACAGCACAACCAACGTGACGACAGCGGACCAATGGCGCATCCAATACGTCAGCTGGCAAACCGGCTCCCAAGACAGCTATCCAAAACGCATCGATCTCACGCGCAACACCGAACAAGCGGGTCAAGTCGCTATCCGTATCGTGGTCGATAGCGCACAGCCGCGCTGATCGTTTTTCTATTCATTCCACCATGACGCGAATCCTCAAGAACTGCCTCGCTCCCGCCAAATTGAATCTTTTTTTGCACGTCAACGGGCGGCGAGCGGATGGCTATCATTTATTACAAACCGTATTTCAGTTGCTCGACTACGGTGACATCCTGGACTTCGAAACCCGTGACGACGGCGTCATCCATCGGGTGTCAGACATTCCGGGCGTACCGCCAGAGATCGACCTGATCGTGCGTGCGGCCAAGCTACTCCAAGCCGCTGCGTATCAACAATCCGGAAAAAAAATCCCCGGTGCCAACATCACGATTAACAAAATATTGCCGATGGGCGGTGGCTTAGGCGGCGGATCGTCTGACGCGGCCACTACCTTAATGGCGCTAAACCGGCTATGGGATACGGGCTTTGATCGCACAGCATTAATGACCATCGGCTTGCAGTTAGGCGCAGACGTACCCTTTTTTATCTTTGGTCAAAATGCCTTCGCCGAAGGTATCGGCGAGGCGCTGCAAGCCGTTGAAACACCCGATTGCTGGTACGTCGTCATCGAACCTGGTGTTCAAATTCCGACATCGTTAATATTTTCATCAGAAGAATTGACACGCGAGACAAAATTAGTCAAAATAGCGGACTTTTCAGGGCATCAAGAATCTTGCTTCGGAAAGAATGATTTACAGATCGTCGCCACAACATTGTTTCCCGAAGTAGCCGTTGTCATTGATTGGTTACAAAGACACGGGGAAGCAAGAATGACCGGCTCCGGTGCATGCGTTTTCTCAGCGTTCGCGCAAGAGAAACAAGCAGATGAAGTACTGAAGTTAGTGCCTCAGCATTGGAAAGCATGGAAAGCTAAAGGAATTAGCTACCATCCTTTAAAAGATTTGCTATAATCTGCACCCAAATTCGTTGGTCATGAAGTTAAACAACGCACTGACATAGTGTATTGATCATGAGCAACAACAAGTTGCGTAGGGGAGTCGCCAAGTTGGTTAAGGCACTGGATTTTGATTCCAGCATTCGAAGGTTCGAGTCCTTCCTCCCCTGCCATTAGTTCTGAGTTATCCAGTGATAACACCAAATAAGTAACATCAAAGCAGTAAAAGACCAGCGTAATACGTGGCAGCAACTTTAGCCCGTAGCAACGCGAAAAACACGACGAAACAAAAAAATAAGCCGCCAAAGCCAGACTGTCCCAGTCAGGCATTGTCGGCTTTTCAACTTTCTAACGACTGTACTCAGGAATCTTCATGGCACTCGAAAACCTTATGGTTTTTACCGGTAACGCAAATCCGGAACTCGCTATTGGAGTCGCCAAACAGCTCGGCATTCCGCTTGGCAAAGCTAACGTCACCAAATTTTCCGATGGTGAAATAGCCGTTGAGATCAACGAGAATGTACGCGGAAAAGATGTTTTCGTTCTGCAATCAACTTGCGCGCCAACCAACGACAGCCTGATGGAAATCATGCTGATGGTCGATGCACTCAAACGTGCATCTGCTGGTCGTATTACTGCGGCAATTCCCTATTTTGGCTACGCAAGACAAGATCGCCGCCCACGCTCAGCGCGCGTTGCGATTTCTGCCAAAGTGGTTGCCAACATGCTGCAAGAAGCCGGCGTTGAACGTGTCTTGATCATGGATCTGCATGCAGACCAGATTCAGGGCTTTTTTGATATCCCGGTTGATAACATTTACGCGTCGCCCATTTTGCTAGGCGACCTGGTTAGCAAAAACTATGACGATCTGCTCGTTGTTTCTCCAGATGTCGGCGGCGTAGTACGCGCCCGTGCTCTGGCTAAACGGCTCAATTGCGATCTGGCCATTATCGACAAACGCCGCCCAAAAGCGAACGTGTCGGAAGTCATGAACATCATTGGTGAAGTTGAAGGCCGTAACTGCGTGATCATGGATGATATGGTCGATACCGCGGGCACGCTTACAAAAGCGGCAGAAGTATTGAAAGAACGTGGCGCCAAGAAGGTCGTCGCGTATTGTACGCACCCGGTATTATCCGGCCCGGCCCTTGAGCGCATTGCCAACTCGCCGTTAGACGAACTGGTGGTAGTTGACACCATTCCGCTGACTGCCGAAGCAAGGGCCTGCAGTAAAATCCGTCAGTTGTCATGTGCGGAGTTGCTAGCTGAAACCTTTAAACGCATCAGCAAGGGCGATTCAGTTATGTCGCTATTTGCTGAGTCGTAATAACAATAGGACTTACGCAAAACCGCCCCAGCGGCGTTATTCCTCCTGGCCTTACGTTCGTAATGGCATCAAAGGAATGCCTTGCTGGGACAATTTTGCGTAAGTCCTAAACAAGAATGTAGAAGCTCTGACTGCGGATTCCCCCTTCAGAGGCATACTTAAATCTCCTGGTCGCGGGAGATTTTTACCGCAAGACGCAAGTCCTGCAAATAATGGAGTTTCAAAATGAAAGTTATCGCATTTGTACGCAAAGAGCTGGGGACCGGAGCGAGCCGCCGCCAGCGCATTGCAGGCCAGACACCTGGTATCGTCTACGGTGGTTCGGACGCGCCAGTCAATCTGTCGCTGGATCACAACGCGCTTTACCACGCGCTGAAAAAAGAAGCGTTTCACTCATCGATTCTGGATCTGGAAATCGACGGCGTGTCACAAAAAGTTCTGTTGCGCGACTTCCAAGTCCACGCATACAAACAATTGGTTCTACACGCTGACTTCCAGCGCGTAGATGCAACCAAAGCAATCCACGTAAAAGTGCCATTGCACTTTATCAACGCAGATGTTTCACCAGCAGTCAAATTGTCGGCCGGTATCATCAGCCACGTTATGACTGACCTGGAAATTTCATGCCTGGCAAAAGATCTGCCTGAGTTCGTTGAAGTTGATTTGGCCACTCTCGAAGTTGGTCACTCAATCCATTTGACCGACCTGAAAATGCCTGACGGCGTAACAGCTGTCAGCCAGGAAAATCTGACTGTCGCAACCGCTGCGATCCCAGCTGGTAAAGTCGAAGCTGAAGCGCCTGCTGCAGCGACGCCTGCTAAGTAATGCAATAAACGGCCAGCCTCTTGTGTGGCCCATAAAAAACCCGCCCCTCGTGGCGGGTTTTTTATTGTTGCCCCAGCAAAGATCCACGATACTGACTCACCACACAGCCTTACTCGGAATCCCATGTCTATTCGCCTCATCGTCGGCCTCGGCAATCCCGGCCCGGAATACGAACAAACGCGCCATAACGCTGGTTTCTGGCTAGTCGATAATCTGGCGCAAGATTTGGGCTGCAGCCTCCAGCGCAAAGCTGACTTCAAGGCATTGATCGGGAAAGCCAGAATGAGCACGCAAGAAGTCTGGCTACTAGAGCCTCAAGTCTTCATGAATCGCTCTGGTCAATCAGTCGGCCCATTCGCCCACTTTTATAAAATCGCAGCCGATGAAATCCTCGTCGTGCATGATGAACTAGACCTCCTCCCCGGCATCGCCAGACTCAAAAAAGGTGGCTCATCCGGCGGCCACAACGGCTTAAAAGACATCACCGCCGCCCTCGGCACACAAGACTACTGGCGCCTACGCATCGGCATCGGCCATCCGCGCACGCTCAATTTACAACAGGGCGTGGCTGATTTTGTCTTGCATCGCCCACGCAAGGAAGAGCAGCCACTACTCGATGAGGCGATTGCAGAGAGCCTGAAAGTGATTCCACTGCTTTGTGAGGGGCAGTTTTCTGAAGCGACGATGCGTTTGCATACGGCCAAATAATTCTGGCAATAACTATCGAAGCACCACACATCCATTGCCAGTGCTTAATGCGCGTTTTGATTTAGAAACAGAACAACTGGCTGCTTCCGGTAAAATACCGGGTTAATTCTATCTCTTGCAAAGTAAATATCATGAGTCTCAAATGCGGTATCGTCGGCCTACCTAACGTTGGCAAATCCACCCTTTTCAATGCACTGACCAAAGCAGGCATTCCGGCAGAAAACTATCCCTTCTGCACGATAGAGCCGAACGTCGGTATGGTCGAAGTACCGGACCCGCGCTTGTCTGCGCTGGCGCTGATCGTCAAACCGGAGCGCGTTTTACCAGCCACGGTCGAGTTTGTTGACATCGCCGGCTTGGTCGCTGGCGCATCCAAGGGTGAAGGTCTGGGTAACCAATTTCTGGCCCACATCCGCGAAACCGACGCCATCGTCAACGTGGTGCGCTGCTTTGAAGATGACAACGTCATCCACGTTGCTGGCAAAGTCAGCCCTTTGGACGATATCGAAGTGATCCAGACTGAGCTCGCATTAGCCGACATGGGTACGGTTGAGAAAGCGATTCATCGCGAAAATAAAAAAGCCCGCTCGGGCGACAAAGATGCGGCGAAATTGGTCGCCATTCTGGAGCGTTTGATGCCGGAGCTAGACCAGGCCAAGCCAGTACGCGCTTGCGGCCTTGATGCCGAAGAAATGGCCTTAATCAAGCCACTCTGTCTAATTACTGCAAAACCAGCGATGTACGTTGCCAACGTTTCGGATACAGGCTTCACCAACAATCCGTTGCTAGATCAATTGACGGCCTATGCCGCATCGCAAAATGCACCGATGGTGCCGATCTGCGCATCGATTGAGTCTGAAATTTCGGATTTGGACGAAGCCGACAAGCACGAATTTCTAGCCGATATGGGGATGGAAGAGCCGGGTCTGGATCGCTTGATCCGTGCTGCGTTCAAATTACTCGGCTTACAAACGTATTTCACGGCTGGCGTGAAAGAAGTACGCGCCTGGACTATCCATGTGGGCGATACCGGGCCACAAGCAGCTGGCGTGATCCATACCGATTTTGAGCGCGGCTTTATTCGTGCCCAGACGATCGCTTATGAGGATTTCATTACTTTTAAGGGCGAGTCTGGGGCTAAAGAAGCGGGCAAAATGCGTGCTGAGGGTAAAGAGTATGTGGTGAAGGATGGCGACGTTTTGAACTTTTTGTTTAATGTCTGATCCGAAACTGTCATTTTACGGCGCGTCATAAAACTTCAAAATCCTCGTATCTACGGGGATTTTTTTTATGGAGGGCGAATCAATCGTTTGCGAGCAACTGCGTATTCAACTTTTTATCAATACTCTCCGGAACGCCAGGAAAACCTCACCATCGTTCCAGCGATATCAATCACATCCCCATCGAGCAACGGTCGCGCCCCGCCACTCAGGGGCGTGCCGTTGATACTCGTATAAGTACTACCCTCAACATGCGTGAGCTCATAGCCGTTTGGTCGGCGCGTAATAATGGCGACCTGAACTCCCGGGCGGCCTATCGTCGTCAGTACTTTAGTCAAGGGCATCGTTTTATCCGGGCTTGGACCATCGATGATCGTAATGATCGCGTCGGACTGTGGAGTTGAAAGCATGTTTGGACGACTATCCTTAATGTCCGGATCTGTATCAACAAGGTAGGTCAACTGGTACTCAGTCATCTGAATCACATCTTTATGCTGCAAAAAATGTTTAGAGATCGGATGCCCGTTAACCTGCGTACCGTTCGTGCTGTTGAGATCTTCCAGGAAAGAGTCGCTACTGATGGTAACGATGACCGCGTGTTGGCCGCTAACAGCCGGGTGATCGATCACCATATCATTGTGAAGCCGACGACCAATAGTAGTGCGCTCCTTATGTAGCACCATTTCTTGAACAACATTACCGTCTTTGGTCAGGATGATCTTCGCCATTCCTATCTTTCTTGGTGCCAAGGCTAAGGAAAAATACGAAACGCCACCGCGCCCCGTACAGTCATCATAATGATGCGCTTATCTCTACTGTTTTTATTAATATTGCAGAAACATTATCCTGACCGCCACTGGCATTTGCCGCTTGTATCAGCGCATCACAAGCACTCTCCATATCGCCGTTTTCCTGCGCGATAATGCCAGCGATCTGGTGCGCCGATAGCCGGTCTGACAAACCATCAGAGCACAGCAGAAAAATATCTCCCGCTTGCAATGTGTGCTCATGCACTTCCACTGTGAGTTGATGCTCGGCACCCACAGCACGGGTGATCACGTTGCGATTCATGGCAAGCGCAGCTTGCTCTGGCCGCAACCGCCCAGCCTCAATTTGCTCTTGTAGCCATGAATGATCGCGGGTCAATTGCACCATTTCCCCATCCCGTCGTATCACATACGCACGCGAGTCACCTACATGGGCTGTGCTCACGCAATCCTGATGAAACCACGCCAGCACCACAGTTGTGCCCATACCGCGATATTCCGGCTCCCGCCGCGCAGCCTCAATAATCGCACTATTCGCCTTTCGAACCGCCTGCATTAAGCATAATCGGCGCACAGCAGGCTGATCGTCGGGATGGTGATAAATATTATCGCGCTGATATTGCTCTATAGAATCCTGGATAGTCGCCACGGCGATACTACTGGCGACCTCGCCGGCATTGTAACCACCCATGCCATCGGCCAGAATCGCAAGCTGCAACGCTGTACTGACGGCGATAGCGTCTTCATTCTCAGCGCGCACCATGCCAACGTCAGTCTTGGCAGAAAATTCAAATCGGAGATGGCTGGACATTCAATGGCTATCAAAAGGAGGTTGTATGAGCGAATGCGGGTGTAAATGTATTTTCGTCGGTTAGTGCAGGGACAGCAAGATAAACACGTTCCGGAATATTTGACTAAAACTACCCAGTATCGCGTGGCTACTTATTTTAGAACGACAAAAAAGGAGCCGAAGCTCCTTTTTCATTACCGAAGTACCTCTGCAAACATCGCAGAATTACAGCATTGCCTTCAACAAACGCGCCATCTCAGACGGATTCTTAGTCGTTGTAATACCGCAAGCTTCCATGATGTCGAGTTTTGCTTGCGCAGTATCGGCACCACCAGAAATCAACGCACCGGCATGGCCCATGCGTTTGCCTGCAGGTGCTGTCACGCCAGCGATAAAGTTGACGACTGGCTTCTTCATGTTGTCTCTGATCCAGTAAGCCGCATTCGCCTCATCCGGGCCACCAATTTCGCCGATCATGATGACCGCATCGGTATCAGGATCGTCGTTAAACATGCGCATGATATCGATGTGCTTAAGACCATTGATTGGATCGCCGCCGATACCCACTGCCGACGATTGACCCAGACCCAGTGCGGTCAATTGACCGACTGCTTCGTATGTCAATGTGCCGGAGCGTGATACTACGCCGATACGACCTTTTCTGTGGATGTGGCCTGGCATGATACCGATTTTGATTTCGTCCGGCGTAATCAGACCCGGGCAATTTGGTCCTAGCAGCAATGTTTTGCTGCCAGATTTAGCCATGCGGTCTTTCAGTGCCAACATATCGCGCACAGGAATACCTTCGGTGATGCAGATCGCCAGATCCAACTCAGCTTCAACCGCTTCCCAGATCGCTGCTGCCGCGCCTGCTGGCGGAACATAAATCAC
The DNA here is from genome assembly GCF_052976905.1 of Glaciimonas sp. GG7. Classification (NCBI taxonomy): domain Bacteria; kingdom Pseudomonadati; phylum Pseudomonadota; class Betaproteobacteria; order Burkholderiales; family Oxalobacteraceae; genus Glaciimonas; species Glaciimonas sp. GG7. The sequence continues at coordinate 9,676 of NZ_JBRIIQ010000011.1, forward strand.
CGAAACGTTGGCACCGGTCGCTGCTTTGGCTTCGGCAACATTGGCGAAAATCGGAATGCCCTCAAAGTCTTCACCCGCTCTTTTTGGATTCACACCGGCAACAAAAGCTTCTTTGCCATTAGCGTAATCACGACAGCCACGGGTGTGGAATTGACCGGTTTTACCGGTAATGCCTTGGGTGACAACTTTTGTATCTTTGTTAATCAGGATCGACATATTTGTTCCTTGCCCTATTTTTGAGCGCTATGAATAGTAAGTACGGAGCTAAGTACTCAGCCCGCACGCCGCATTCACAACGATTATTGACCGTTAGCCGCAGCAACAACTTTCTGCGCAGCTTCTTCCATACTGTCGGCAGCGATGATAGGCAGGCCCGATTCAGCCAGCAATTTCTTGCCGATTTCTTCGTTCGTACCCTTCATGCGCACAACCAGTGGCACCTGCAATGACACCGCTTTAGATGCAGCGATGACGCCTTCGGCGATCACGTCACAACGCATAATGCCGCCAAAAATGTTGACCAGAATGGCTTTCAATTCTGGATTTTTCAACATGATCTTGAATGCTTCTGTGACTTTTTCTGCTGTAGCGCCGCCGCCTACGTCGAGGAAGTTGGCCGGCTCGCCGCCGAACAATTTGATGGTGTCCATTGTCGCCATCGCCAGACCAGCACCGTTGACCAGACAACCGATATTGCCGTCAAGCGAGATGTAGGCCAGATCAAATTTCGATGCTTCGATTTCCGCTGGGTCTTCTTCGTCCAGATCACGGTACGCCACGATTTCCGGTTGACGGAACAAGGCGTTAGGGTCGAAATTGAATTTCGCGTCCAGAGCGATAATTTTGCCCGAACCGGTAACGATCAATGGATTGATTTCGGCCAAAGAGCAATCGGTATCCCAATACGCTTTGTAAAGACCTTGCAACTGAACCCGAGCGTCCGCAATAGAACCGGCTGGTACGCCGATTTTTGCTGAGATGCTATCCGCATCAGCGTCCGTCAAGCCGGTCGATGGATCGATCACGACTTGATGAATTTTTTCAGGATGGCTTTCTGCAACTTCTTCGATGTCCATCCCACCTTCGCTTGACGCCATCAGCACCACGCGCTGGCTAACCCGATCGGTCACCATACTGACGTATAGCTCTTGCTTGATATCAGCACCTTCTTCGATCAACAAACGACGCACTTTTTGACCTTCCGGGCCAGTTTGATGCGTGATCAGTTGCATACCGAGAATGTCGTTTGCATATTCGCGTACTTGTTCCAGCGATTTAGCAACTTTTACGCCACCGCCTTTACCGCGACCGCCTGCGTGAATTTGTGCCTTCACAACCCACACTGAACCGCCGAGGGTCTCAGCAGCTTTAACCGCCTCATCGACACTCAGACACGGAATACCGCGTGGTGTTGTTACTCCGAATTTGCGGAGAATTTCTTTGCCCTGATACTCATGGATTTTCATGCGAGCTTCCCTTCTGATGCTGATTTAAATTAACTTGCTGGTTGGATTAAATAAAATGCACTTAGAAATAAATTGCAAAAAATCATTAACTGCACGCACTAACTAGCGTCAGTTTTAGGCGGGACAACAGCCCACCTCGGGTAATACTGAACAACGACAGGCCCATCGCTACGCAAGGCATGGCAACTATCGAGCTGAAATGGCTTTTTATCTTTCGCAATCAACTCGGTCTGATCACTATAGTCTGGCGTCTTAGAAAATGCCTGAATCGCCGCAGTCGGCAATATTTGCGCCAGTTCAGTCAAATGCGTGCAACCTAAAGCGCCACCAATACGTTGCTTCACCATGGCGCGGAAACCCTTCAAAAGATTCAAGCCAATCAATGTATTGTAGGCAGGCGCTATCGTATTGCAATATCCCGGATAAGGTACGGACTCTGAATCCGCTGCGACTTCGACGATGTTGTACTGATGATCCAGCGTTAACCGCAACCATAGGCTGTGCAGGGGCTGGCCGGCTGGCAATATGCCACGGGCAAGCAGAAGATCATTGGATTTGATATCGGTAATATGCGCGTCTAATTCCCATAAGCCATCTTCACGTATGAACGCGTCGATTTGTATGGTGCGCGTATGTTTCAACGCCCGGCGAGAAGTTGAGGGTAATAGAGACATTTTGATGGTCTGGTTTGCGTGTCGTTACCACAGTTTCTATGGTAACTGCCGCTCCTGCGGCCTGCAAAAAACCACAAAAGTGTAGCACAGCTAGGGGGAATAGGTGAGTTTGTGTGCGTTGCAACAATGGTACGACCCAACTTGTCTTTTATTTATCCATTTCCATACAGTATGGCTCAGTACGCCACCCTTGAGTGTTCAACCAAAATCCGATCCGGTATCACCCCCATCAAAATCAATATCCTCATCGCGGGCACCGTTAATGACGGCCTGCACTGCACGATGAGAAAATCCCCTCTGTAGCAAAAATCGCATTTGCTTGACACGTTCGCTCGCGTCGGCTGGCTGATGATCGAATTTTTTATGCCAGACTTCACGGGCACGGGCTACTTCGCCATCGGCAAGCTGGGTCTTAATCGTGCTGATGGCATCGGGATCGATACCGTGACTTTTTAATTCCATCAAGATGCGACTATTGCCGAAGCGACTGGCGCGGCGATGAATGAGAGACTCCGAAAACCGCTCTTGGGATAAAAATGTTGATGCTTCCAGCCAATCGAGCACCGTCTCAATATCGTCCCCCTCTTGCGCATATCGGGACAACTTGCGTCTTAATTCGATCCGGCTATGCTCCCGCATCGATAAGTAGCGGAGGGCTCGCCCTTTAAGACTGATTGTTGGTTTTGCCATTGCAGCTATCCAGGATCATGGTAAAGATAATACTGATCTTATTTTCACCCGAAAATAAGAAATCGGACGGTGGGTTTGATCCCTTACCGTCCGATTTAGTCCCTATCAGGACTTACGCAAATTGCCCCAGCGGCGTTATCTTTCCTGGCATTACTTTCGTAATATCTTCGTCAGTCTGCCTTGCTGGGACCATTTTGCGTAAGTCCCTATATTAGGATCTGTTCTACTCTACTTTTGCTGCCGCGGCAGCTTCCTTGGCAGCTGCTTTTTCAGCAGCCTTGACAGCCTTCTCTGCTGCTTTATCAGTTTCTGCAGGAGCTGCGCCTTCCAGCAACGGCACACCTAATGAGGCACGCACTTTGTTTTCGATTTCACGCGCCAGTTCCGGACGCTCTTTCAGATAGTTACGGGCGTTGTCTTTACCTTGACCAATACGCTCGCCGTTGTAGCTATACCACGCACCCGATTTTTCGACGATTTTTGCGTCTGAACCAAGGTCCAGAATTTCGCCTTCACGTGAAGTGCCCGAGCCGTACAGAATATCGAAATGCGCTTCCTTAAACGGCGGCGCGATTTTATTCTTGACAACCTTGACACGTGTTTCATTGCCAATGACTTCATCGCCGGATTTGATGGAACCGGTACGACGGATATCCAAACGAACCGAAGCGTAAAATTTCAGTGCATTACCGCCGGTCGTGGTCTCAGGATTGCCGAACATGACACCGATTTTCATACGAATCTGGTTAATAAAAATCACCAGCGTATTGGTACGGTTGATGCTGCCAGTGAGTTTACGCAGCGCTTGCGACATCAGACGCGCTTGCAGACCCGGTAAGGAATCGCCCATGTCGCCTTCAATTTCAGCACGTGGCGTCAGCGCTGCAACGGAGTCAATCACAATCAGGTCAACACCGCCGGAGCGTACCAACGCATCGGTAATCTCAAGCGCCTGCTCACCGGTATCGGGTTGTGAAATCAGCAGATCGGCCAGATTAATACCAAGTTTTTGCGCATAGCCAACGTCAAGCGCGTGCTCAGCATCGATGAACGCACAAGTACCGCCCAGCTTTTGCATTTCAGCAATGGTTTGCAGCGTCAATGTGGTTTTTCCTGATGACTCAGGACCGTAGATTTCGACCACGCGACCACGTGGCAAGCCACCCACACCCAGTGCGATGTCCAGACCTAATGACCCGGTAGAGACGACCTGCACCTCTTCAATCACCGCGCCATCGTCCATACGCATGATGGAACCTTTGCCGAATTGCTTTTCGATTTGTGCCAACGCCGCAGCAAGTGCCTTGCTTTTATCGGGATTCGGGGCGGATTTCTTATCGTCCATGGATGTTCTTTCGGCAAAAGGAGGTGGGGGACTAAATGAATAGACGGTACTGTATAAAAAAACAGTGTTATTTGCAAGCGTTACCGGAATTAAGTTCAGAGTGTTGCTAATTCGGTTTGGCAAGCACGCATTGTAAACCTGTTTGAAGGCGAACTCGGGCGTAGCATTATCGGTGTATCACCACCAATAGCGCCCGTGCCTCGGCTTTGCCGATATTGCGGATGGCGTGATGCTTGTCTGCAGCGTAGCGCGCCGTGCCGCCAATTTTCAACTTTTTCTTAACGTCATCGACAACAACTTCGACACTGCCATGCAGCACGGTCAAATGTTCCATCGTCCCCGGATCATGCGGCGTGGACACCAACGCCCCCTCCGCCGCTAACGTCAATTCATACCATTCATATTTTCCGGCCAATTCCATCGGCCCCAAGATCCGCAGCACATAACCGGCGTGAATGCCGGGCAACGTCGGGGTTTCGTGCGGGTCCATGACATGAATGACCTCTTTGTCAGAGGTTTCCGTCGCCAGTAATTCTTCAATCCCGATGCCCAAAGCATTCGCCAGTCGCCAGGTCACGGCGATGGTTGGATTCGCTTTTTCGCGCTCAATTTGCGAGAGCATGGATTTCGACACGCCAGCCGCCCGGGATAAATCGTCCAGCGTCAGCCCGCGCTTCAGACGCAGTCTTTGTAGCGTCGCGCCTACTTCGGGTGGCGTGTTGTGAGGTATCGGTGCATTCATAAAAGTCGCTTGCTATGTTTAATGGCGGTCGGTAATATCCACTATATCGAATATTTGTTCGATATAGTGGATTTACATATTCATATTGAACAGCATCGTACCAGACCCCACCAAAACCCGTTCCGGCAGTAAAATTTTAGTACGTGCACGCTCACGACAAGGACCTGAAATGACCCCGACCAATGCGAAAGCCAGCTTCTACACTGGCCTCGACAACAATCTGAATGCCTTACGCGAGCAAGGTCTCTATAAACCAGAACGGGTCCTTAGTTCACGACAGGGAGCCGAAGTTATTTGCGACGATGGCAGAACGCTCATTAATCTTTGTGCAAACAATTATTTAGGCTTGTCCGGCGACGAAAAACTGGTGCAGGCGGCAATCGATGCTACCGAGCAATACGGCTATGGGCTGTCTTCCGTACGCTTTATTTGCGGCACCCAAACCGTTCATAAAGAACTGGAACAGGCCTTGTCAGCCTTTCTGGGAATGGAAGATACGATTCTGTACGCCGCCGCATTCGATGCCAACGGCGGCTTGTTCGAGCCTCTCTTCGATGAGCAAGACGCGATCATCTCCGACACACTCAATCACGCCTCCATCATCGACGGCATTCGCCTGTGCAAAGCCGCCCGCTTCCGCTATACCCACAACGACATGGATGATCTGGAAATCCAGTTGCAGGCCGCTGCCGACAAGCGCCACAAAGTCATCGTCACCGACGGCGTCTTTTCGATGGATGGCACGATAGCGCAACTCGATAAGATCTGCGATCTGGCCGACAAATACGGTGCACTCGTCATGATCGACGAATGCCATGCCTCCGGCTTCATGGGCCAAACCGGGCGCGGCACGCACGAGCATCATCACGTCATGGGCCGCATCGATATCATCACCGGTACTCTTGGCAAAGCATTGGGCGGGGCGATGGGTGGATTTACCGCTGCCAAGCGTGAAGTAATCGACACGCTACGCCAAAAATCGCGCCCGTATTTGTTCTCCAATTCGCTCGCCCCAGCGATTGCGGGCACGTCGCTCGCTGTGTTGAAAATGCTCTCCTCGTCCACTGAATTACGCGACCGTTTGCATGCTAATACCGCCCATTTCCGGCGCGAAATCACACAACTGGGCTTCACCATCAAATCCGGTACACATCCGATCGTGCCGGTCATGCTGTTCGACGCCCCCGTCGCGCAACAATTTGCGCAACGTTTATACGCACTAGGCGTACTGGTCACCGGCTTCTTTTATCCGGTTGTGCCAATGGGGCAAGCCCGCGTGCGGGTGCAAATGTCGGCGGCGCACAGCACGCAACAACTCGATCAGGCGCTCGCCGCCTTTGCCCAGGTCGGACGCGAACTCGGTCTCATCAAACACTAAGACGGTGAATATAATGGAAAAAATTCTGGTAATCGGCGCGAACGGACAAATTGGCAGTGAACTAGTCGATGCGCTCATGGAAAAACATGGCGTCGACAATGTCATCGCCGCCGATATCGGCCCCGCCAGTCTGTACGGCGCTACCTGCTACGCGCATCTGGATGTACTCGACAGCAATCGGCTGGCGCAAGTGGTCGATAGTCATAACATCACGCAGGTCTACCAACTGGCGGCGTTGTTGTCAGTGACTGGCGAGCAAGCCCCACTCAAAGCCTGGACCCTGAACATCAACGGCTTGTTAAATATTCTGGAACTGGCGCGTGAGCGCGGCTTGGCCAATAAGCCATTGCGCGTCTTCTGGCCATCGTCCATCGCCGCCTTCGGACCACACACACCCGCCATCGATACCCCGCAATTAGCCGTCATGGATCCGACCACTATTTACGGCATTAGTAAGCAAGCCGGCGAAAGACTGTGCGAATACTATTTCAACAAATTCGGCGTCGATGTCCGCAGCATTCGCTATCCCGGCATCATCAGTCACAAGTCCCCACCGGGCGGCGGCACGACTGACTACGCCATCGCCATTTTTCACGCCGCTAAGCAGGCCGGGCAATACACCTGCTTTCTCGGCCCAGAGACTACGTTGCCGATGATTTACATGCCCGACGCCATCCGCGCCACGATCGAACTGATGGCCGCACCCGCGGCCCAAGTGCGGATACGCTCAGCCTACAACGTCGGCGGCATGAGCTTTTCTCCGGCGCAGTTGGCGCACGCTATCACACAACGATTACCCGAGTTTGCGATCCGCTATCAACCGGACGAACGGCAAGACATCGCCGACAGTTGGCCGCAAAGCCTTGACGACACCCACGCCCGTGCTGACTGGGGCTGGCATGCAGAGATTGATCTGAATCAATTGGTGACGGATATGTTGACGAATATTCACGTTACTGCAAATAAAATGCCACATGCTGCTTGAGGCTGTATGACGAAAAAAGACGGCATGAATATGTATGCCGTCTTTTTTAATACCCGCGCCCATCTCAAGCAAGCGTCTTAAGAATCCCCGCAAGCTTGCCAATCAATTCATCAATATGCTGTTTTTCCAAAATCAACGGCGGCGATAACGCAATAATATCGCCGGTCGTCCGAATCAAAATCCCGTCATCAAACGCCTGCTTAAATGCCGTAAATGCACGCACGCCGGGCTTGCCGGGAATAGTTGCCAATTCAATCCCGGCAATCAAACCAATGCTGCGAATATCGACCACATGTGGCAAACCTTTGAGTGAATGCACCGCATCTTCCCAATAACCGGCGATGCTCTGAGCATGCTCCAGCACGCCATCGTTCTCGAAGATATCCAGCGATGCCAGACCAGCAGCGCACGCCAGCGGATGGCCGGAATAGGTGTAACCGTGCGCCAGTTCAATGCCGGGCGGACCGTCCATAAACGCGTCATAAATATGCTGCTTAACAAACACCGCCCCCATCGGCACCACGCCATTGGTGAGGCCCTTGGCGGTAGTCACCATATCCGGCTCGACACCAAAATAATCGAATGCAAACGGCGTCGTCAATCGACCAAAGCCGGTAATGACTTCATCAAAAATCAACAGAATCCCGTGCTTGGTGCAAATATCACGCAAACGCTGCAAATACCCTTTCGGCGGCACTAACACGCCGGTCGATCCAGCTACAGGCTCCACAATCACGGCGGCAATATTCGACGCATCATGCAAGGCAACAATCCGCTCCAAATCCTCTGCGAGAAAACCGCCCCACTCCGGCTCACCTTTGGTGTACGCATTTTTTTCAAGATTATGCGTATGTGGCAGATGATCCACACCGGTCAGTAACGACCCGAAAGTTTTACGGTTACCAGAAATACCGCCAACCGAAATACCACCAAAACCCACGCCGTGATAGCCCCGCTCACGTCCGATTAAGCGCGTGCGCGTACCATCGCCACGCGCCCGGTGGTACGCAATGGCCATCTTCAACGCGGTATCGACCGATTCAGAACCAGAATTGGTATAAAACACTTTGCTAAAGCGGTTATTAGTGTATTGCTTGAGGCGCTCTGCCAGCTCAAAAGCGGCAGGATGACCCATCTGAAATGTCGGCGCAAAATCGAGCTTGGCGACCATTTCCTGGACCGCTTTGACGATTTTCGGCTGCGCGTGACCCAGTGGCACGCACCACAACCCCGCCGTCCCATCCAGAATCTGGCGACCATCCACATCCTGGTAATACATACCAGCAGCCGAGGCCATTAGTCTTGGAGCAGATTTAAAATCGCGATTGGCGGTGAATGGCATCCAGAAAGCGGAAAGATCAGCGGGGCTAGTATTAGCGGTCATTGCGCGCACCTTTTGTTGAATTCATGAGCTATCAGTGAGAACGAATAGGGATTGAATGCATTATTACGAGACGTGATCAATATTGTTAGATACACTTTTTCTTTATATGAAAAACTGTATTGCTAATTAATCTTTATTTCGCCCCTGTAGCCCTGTAAAAAAACATCTTGGACCAAGCATGAAACAAGCACGCCCCAAATCCATTCAGTTAGCGTTAGATCGGGCCTCTCCGACCGGTTTAGTCGATCAAATTGCCACCGCTCTGACACAACTAATCGCTCAAGGCACGCTGCGTTCCGGCGAGCGCTTGTCATCGGTGCGCCAATTCGGCATCGACCAAGGCGTCGGCATCTCGACCGTTGTCGAAGCCTATGAACGACTCGTCGCCCGCGGCTTGCTGGTAGCACGCCGTGGCGCTGGCTTCTTTATCGCGTATCAATCTTCTCAAAGCGTGCCCACGCCCACTTTTAACCCACCAGAACCGGTCATCGATTCCGCCTGGCTACTGTCCGAGATGTTTGCCGATGAGCGCGTACCGATCAAGGCTGGATGCGGCTGGCTGCCAAATAAATGGCTGGATAACGACGGCCTGCATCAAGCCGAACGGCGCATCATCCGCGCCCCCGGCGCACAGCAAGTCGGCTATGGCCATCCCTATGGCTATGTCCCATTACGCCAGACGATTAGTCAATTTCTGGCGCATTGGTCACTTGACGTCCCCATCGACCACATCCTCACCACCCACGGCGCCACCCAAGCGCTGGACCTGATTATCCGAACCATGCTTAAGCGAGGCGATACGGTATTGGTCGACGATCCGGGTTATTGCAATCTGATTGCTATGTTGCGCATGGCCGACATCAACGTGATCGGCATCCCGCGCACGGCTGGCGGAATCGATGTCGACGCACTAGAAAGCTTAGCCAGAATCCATCAACCGACGCTGTATTTCACCACCAGCGTGCTCCACAATCCGACCGGCACCTCCTACACACCAGCCTGCGCGATGCGGGTATTACAAGCTGCAGAGCGGCATGGATTCTGGGTCGTTGAAGATGATATTTTCCGCGAACTCAGTCAACCTAATGACCCCATGCTGGCAGCGCTGGATGGTTTGCAGCGGGTAATTTATGTCGGGAGTTATTCAAAAACAGTTGCGCCGTCGCTAAGGCTTGGATTTATCGCCTGCCAGAGGGAATTGGCGCGGCAATTAGTGCATACCAAAATGGTCCTGACGCTGACCAACTCAGAAATTACCGAGCGACTAGTGCACAGCGTACTGACTGAGGGACGCCATCGTCACCACGTCGATCACCTTTCCACAGCATTATTAAATGCGCAAGCACGCGTTCATGCAAGGTTAATTGAAGCGGGTTTGACGCCGTTTGCAACGCCGCGTGGCGGGATGTTTTCCTGGGCCAGATTGGAGCTAAACGTTGACCGTCCCAACTTATCCGCACGGGACATTGCGGACTTGGCGCGACAAAAAGGGATCTGGCTGGCCCCCGGCGATTTCTTTCACCTGACGCCACCGGAACAGCCGTGGTTTCGCTTTAATGTTGCTTATTCGGATACGCCGGAGTTGGTGAGTTTTTTTCAGGGGTTATAAAAAACTTAATTCAAAGCCTTGATTGAAGAAAATAATAAAATTGCACCGACAAAAACAATAACGATACCGAATATTTTCGTCACCTTATTCAAGGTCGAAAATGAAAAAATAACACTGGCTCTTCGTGCCAACAATCCATATCCATAGATAATAAAAATATCGCAAAAAACCCATCCGAATATCAGCAACATTGCAGAATAATTAAAATGAATAGAGTGATCAATGAATTGCGAAAGAAATAAAACAAAAAATAAAATATCTTTTGGATTACTTATCCCAGTTAAAAATGCCTCCCAAAAAAATTTATTATTTGCACTCCCTTTAAGCGCATTATTCATTTCATATTTTTTACTATATTGCTTATTCCAATGCAAACAAGATAACACGCCCCTGCGATGGCAAGCACTGGCAGAAATGTCTTTGGAATGGCATTTTGCATTCCAAACAATGCCAATGTTATTAATATCAATGCAGCGCAGGCACTACCGATTGCATTTAAGACTGAAGCTCTTTTGCCATATTTTATTGCGTGAGATGCCATCAAAAGTACATTAGGACCCGGCGTTGTGATGATTGCTGTGATTGTTAATAGATAAGAAGAAAATAAAATAATATTCATAACTAATTTAAAATTTTAATTTGTTTATTCTCATTAAGTAATGACCCTTGGATGGCAAAAAACCGCCTGCAATCTCTCGCAGACGGTTTTTCTATTTCTTATACCAAGATGACTAAACACTAATCACCGTCCATCCCTCAAGCCACCTGCTCAATCCCCGCCAAAGTCCATCCACCCTGACCATTAACAGGCTTGGTCAGATTCCAGATTTCATTGAATGGCTCCGCCAGTGCCGTCGGATCGTCTTTGATCATGCCGGAGAATTTGACGCCGGCCATGTAGTCGCTGCCGATGGTTTCCAGACCGAGGAATTCTGCGTCGATGGTGATGACATCAGTATTGTTGGGCTTTACACCGCGTTCCTGCAATTGCATTTTTAACTCGGCAAACATTTCCGGGGTGGTGAAATCACGGATATCTTCAATATCCGCTTTATCCCATGATGCTTGCAGACGAATGAAATTGATTTTTGCATGACGCACAAAACCGGCAACATCGAAATCTGCCGGTACGTCAATGGCACTCGTTGTGCCAAAGCTGGATCCGACAGTACCGCCATTGCTATTGATTAGCGGGGCTGCATCAAATACGGTCTTTTGCGCTGGCTCAATGCGGGAGGCGATTTCTGGCGTGAAGCTGGCGTTCTGTGCGTTACCGGACAATCCTGATCCGGCAAATACCGACTTTAGGCCACCGTTATTGTTGTTGTCCATTTTTCTACGATACATGCGGTAGAGGAACATCCCCGCCGCCGCCAGCAATCCGACCATCAGCATGGTGCTGATCATGCTGGCCATCGCGCCACCGAGTCCCATGCTCGACAATAATGCGCCCAACCCTAAACCTAACAATGCGCCGCCCAGCATACCTTTCCAGGCGCTGGACTTTGCTGCTGCCGGCGCAGCAGCGGCAGCAGCAGCTGGCGGTGCGGCTTTGGCTGCGGCTTGATTTTGCGCAGGCGTGGCCTGTTGACGGTTCGTGCTTTGCGATTTTTTACCGAACGAACCGCCGCCGCCCATCCGTTTAGCTTCTACCGTTGAAACACCAATTGATAACGTCATCGCAACGACGATCAATGCCACAAACATTTTCTTCATGCTAACTCCTGAGATGTAAATCAATGTGGAGAAGGCCACATTTGCCTGAAAAATCCTGATTTGGGCCTGATCAGCAATGTGCAAATGGACGCAAAATGCGCGCAACAAATGACTGAGCAGGACTAAATAAAAAGAGGGGAAGAGAAAATTACCGGATACGCTCTGTTTAAGCGCAGTTATCCGGCTGCACGCTTATGCGCGAGGCGGGGGAGAAACTAAAGGGAGGAAAGGTGGTTCACGCACATTGTCATTACTGTGCACTACTAAAAGAGACCGCCGACCTGGGATGAAACGAAAACCATGCGCAGGCACGGTTTCGTCAGCAAGATCGGCATGCAAATTGAATTCGCCTGAATCGTCATCGCCAAACCAGTCATCGCTGACATGATCTTGAGACACTGTCAGATCGATAACGACTGCAACATCTGATTGCTGCTGTTGCGTCAATGCCGAGATAGTCAGACTATCGCGCGTTTGATCGACAAACCCGATTTGCGTGTCTATCCCGCCTGCAAAAACTTGCAAAGGCAGTAAAAACATCAAAAAGAGAACAAACAAACGGTGCATAAATGAGGTCAATGACGGATGTTAGAGGTGTAATGGCGTCAATTATACACAGAAGTGTTGCCAAACAGCACTCAACTCGCATTCGGCATGCGCTCTAACGCTACTGCTTTGCACGATGTCAATTTTACCTATGTTTAAGTGAACACTTGCCGCTCTGTATGAAACGCCATAGACTCCAGCTGATACCAAAGTACTAATTAAACTCGAAGAATTTAGGACTTACGCAAAATCGTCCCAGCAAGGCAGACCTTTGATGCCATTACGAATGTAAGGCTAGGAGGAATAACGCTGCTGGGATGGTTTTGCGTAAGTCCTAGAATTAAAACAATAGAGGACTTCGGTAGTATTGGCCCTGCGACCAATATCCATATTGAGACATAAGTAAGGCCGCATAATTGTTTAGACTAGGCGTCCCGACGCAGACAGTACGACTGTACGGCAAGGCGGGGTAAAGACGTATAAACGATTATGCGGACTTACTCACCAACCCATAATAGCGCCTGAAGTAATCCTATCCGGCGCTATATCCTGATGATCAATGTTCCAAAAGGCAAGCTTAGCCATGCGCATATTACTCGCTGAAGATGACAGTGTTTTAGCCGACGGACTGACCCGTTCATTGCGTCAATCCGGCTACGCTACCGATTGCGTACGCAATGGCGTCGAAGCTGATTCTGCATTATCAACCCAGGATTTTGATTTGTTGATTCTTGACTTGGGCCTTCCCAAAATGGCCGGTCTGGAAGTCTTGCGACGTCTGCGCGCCCGCAATTCACGCTTGCCGGTATTGATATTGACGGCAGCCGATTCGATTGAACAGCGCGTAAAAGGGCTCGATCTCGGGGCCGATGACTATATGGCAAAACCCTTTGCCCTGTCCGAGCTTGAAGCACGGGTACGGGCTTTGACGCGCAGAGGTGCGGGCGGTGGCCCGACCGTGATTAAACATGGCCCCCTGTCCTACGATCAGGTTGGCCGGATTGCGTATATCAGCGAGCAAATGCTGGATTTGTCGGCCCGCGAAATCGGCTTGCTCGAAGTGTTGCTGCAACGCACTGGCCGACTAGTCTCAAAAGAACAACTGGTTGATCACTTATGTGAATGGGGCGAGGAAGTCAGCAATAACGCCATTGAAGTGTATGTACACCGCTTGCGTAAAAAAATCGAAGTCGGCGGGGTTCGCATTGCGACGGTGCGCGGACTCGGTTATTGCCTTGAAAAAATCGCTGAAGCACCTCCTGCCCCGACACCGCTGACATCTCCGCTCGTCGCCCCCAACCTAAGCTGATTTGGCCTGACCATGCCAACACTATGACTGCGCAGGCACCAACCGAGCCGATCTCAGACCCAAATAGCCCTCACGCTCCCGAGTTCGATTTCAATACCGATCCATTGATGGGGGAAACGGACACCCATGAGCGCATCAAACGCTCCCTGTTTGGAGAAATTCTGGACTGGATGCTGGTGCCCTTGCTATTGCTGTGGCCGATGAGCATTGCGATCACTTATCTGGTCGCGAAATCGATTGCGAATCAGCCCTTTGATCGGGCGTTAGACGATAGTGTGACGGTTCTGTCGCAGCAAATCAGCCAGGCAAACGGCAAAGTTGTGACACGCTTGTCTGGTGCAGCGCGTGATTTTTTGCGGGCCGATGACGTTGATAATGTCTATTTTTTGATCACCGGCCCGAAAGGTGAATACGTCGACGGGGACCGAGAAATGCCAGCACTTACGCCGGATGAAGATCCCCCACAGACAGGCACGGTGCAATTTCACAATGGATCGATGCATGGCACCGACGTTCGAATTGCTTACACCTATGTCGATCTGCGCAACGATGTTGCTGGCATCAGCAGCAACCCGCAGGGCCCGATGGCACTGGTGCAAGTGGGCGAAACACTGGAAAAACGCGCTCAGCTCGCCAATGAAATCATCAAAGGCGTGATTCTGCCGCAGTTTTTGATCCTGCCGATTGCACTGGCGCTGATTTGGTTTGCGCTATCGCGCGGCTTGTCGCCGCTATCAGAGCTACAGGAACGGATACGCGCACGTCGGCCCGACGATTTAAGCCCCATCGATTCCGGTCAGGTGCCCGAAGAAATTTCGCCATTGGTACGTTCGCTCAACGATATGTTGGGACGGCTATCCCATACGATCGATACCCAGAAACGCTTTATCGCCGACGCCGCACATCAAATGAAGACGCCGCTGGCAGGGATGAGGATGCAGTCGGAACTGGCGCTGCGTCAAACAGACGGGCAAGATATTCGCCGTTCGCTGGAACAATTGGCCAAGAGTTCGGATTCGGCAACCCGCCTGGTCAATCAGTTGCTTTCGCTGGCGCGGGCAGAAAATCAAACACAGGAAAACAGCGCACTCATTCCGATTGAACTCTCTGACCTGGCCCGCAAGGTCGTCGGCGATTGGGTCCAAACGTCGTTTACACAGCGGATCGACCTCGGCTTTGAAGAGGCAAATCAACGTTTGATGGTCATCGGCAACCCGATCATGCTGCGCGAACTCATGTCCAATCTGATCGATAACGCCTTGCATTACACGCCGCCTGAAGGCCATGTCACGGTACGTATCCGCGCAGGCAATCCTGGTGATGGCGCACAGGAAGCGATTTTCGAAGTCGAAGATACCGGTCCCGGCATTGTCCCGGCCGAGCGTGAGCGTGTGTTTGAGCGCTTTTATCGGATCCTCGATAGCAATCGTAGCGGAAGCGGCTTAGGACTCGCCATCGTGCGCGAAATCGCGCAGCAACATGATGCCGAAATCAGCATTTTTTACAATCCCCACAGCCACGATCCAAAACTGCCCGGATGCTTGTTGCGCGTGACTTTCAAGCTCATTCCCATTCAACATTTTAGAAATGAGTATCGCTAAATGGACGCGCGCCAACATACTGCAGTAAATAACGCCAGGCACTGGCGCAGAACAAAAACGCTGACGTTTAGTTTGTTATTGATCTGGGCTTTGATGACATTTCTCGTCATTTTTTTTGCACGCGAATTATCCGGCGTGACCCTTTTTGGATGGCCGCTTTCGTTTTATATGGCAGCGCAGGGGTTGGGCGTGACTTACCTTGCCATCGTCGCCGTCTATACCTGGCAAATGGGCCGCATCGACCGCGAAGCAGCGATGACCGTAGCAGATCAGCAAGAACGCGCAGTCAATAAGCCCCTCAATAATATCCTCACGACGCCCCATGAAAAATAAATCATTCCTGGCGCGTTTGACGCGGTATTACGCTTGGTACACGGCAGGATTTATCGGCGTGCTGCTCATTTTGGCGATCCTCGAAAACGAAGGTTTTCCACGTGCCTGGATTGGCTATCTGTTTATGTTTGCAACCATCGCGCTGTACGCTGGCATCGGCGTCGTCAGCCGGACCTCGGACGTCTCGGAGTACTACGTCGCCGGACGCCGGGTGCCGGGGATCTTTAACGGCATGGCTACAGCTGCCGACTGGATCTCAGCGGCGACCTTCATTAGTCTTGCCGGCGGCTTGTATCTGCAGGGTTTCGATGGCCTGGCCTATATCATTGGCTGGACTGGCGGATATTGCCTGATCGCCTTGATGATCGCTCCGTATCTGCGCAAGTTTGGTCAATACACCATTCCAGACTTTCTGGCAGCACGCTATAGCGGCCACTTTGGCGGTCGCTATAGCAGTAATCCGGTACGTATTCTGGCCGTGATCGCCACCGTTTTGATTTCATTTACCTACGTGGTGGCGCAGATTTACGGCGTGGGCTTGATCACGTCACGGTTCACCGGGGTAGATTTTTCGGTCGGCATTTTTCTTGGTCTGGCGAGTATTCTGGTGTGTTCGTTTTTGGGCGGAATGCGGGCGATTACGTGGACGCAAGTAGCGCAATACATCATCATTTTGTTTGCCTATCTGATCCCGGTTATTTGGCTCTCAGCCAAACATACGCATAATCCGATCCCACAATTTGCGTACGGCTCGGTCATGACACAACTGAGCGACATCGAAAAAACCTTGAGCGACGACCCTAAAGAATTAGGAGTACGCCGTATGTTCAAGGAGCGTGCCGATGCCCTCGATGGACAACTCGATGCATTGCCGCAATCCTGGATGCAAGGCCGGGTCGATGCCCAACGCCAGTTAAAAATATTAAAACATCATAGCGATACGTCTTTGATCGACATTCGGGCTGCCAATCGCAAGATCGGCGACTATCCAAAATCCCCCGAAGAGGCAGCACAAAAATGGTCCGACGCCAAGGCGCTCAATCTAGCCCATGCCGATCCGCCGACCCCGCAAGCGACGCCTTTTCCGGGCAAGGATAAAGAGGCCTCCGACATCAAGCGCAACAATTTTTTGGCGGTCGTCTTTTGTCTGATGCTGGGCACGGCGGCGTTGCCGCATGTACTGATGCGTTACTACACCACGCCATCGGTGCAGGAAACACGCAAATCGGTGTTCTGGACACTATTTTTTATTCTACTAATTTATCTGACAGTGCCAGCCTTGGCGGTACTGGTGAAGTACGACATCTACACCTCGTTGGTTGGTACCGACTATGCGCATCTGCCGAACTGGGTCTCGTACTGGGCCAATATCGATAAAACCAATCCTTTAGTAAGTATCGTGGACCTCAATCACGACGGCATCGTGCAGCTATCCGAGATCACGCTGGACGGCGACATGATCGTGTTGGCGACGCCCGAAATTGCGGGGCTGCCGTATTTTATTTCTGGTCTGGTGGCCGCTGGCGGTCTGGCGGCCGCGCTCTCCACCGCCGATGGTTTGTTGCTGACGATCTCTAACGCGCTATCGCACGACGTGTATTACAAAATGATCGATCCGGTCGCCTCGACCCAGAAACGCGTGACTATTTCAAAATTGCTGTTGCTGGTGGTGGCATTGTTGGCGGCCTATACCGCGTCGTTAAAGCCGGGCGATATTTTGTCGATGGTCGGCGCAGCATTTTCACTGGCGGGGTCGGCACTTTTCCCGGCGCTGATCCTCGGCGTGTTCTGGAAACGCGCCAATCAACACGGCGCCATAACGGGCATCATTATCGGCTTTGGCACGTGCGTGTATTACATGCTGCATACGCTACCCGCCCTCGGTGGGACGACAGCTGGTCAATGGTTTCATATCGCACCCATTTCAGCCGGTGTTTTTGGGGTGCCTGCGGGGTTGTTAGCAATGGTTGTGGTGAGTTGGCTGACGCCGCCGCCGGATGCGCGCACGATGGCGCTGGTGGACTACATTCGCGCGCCCTGATTATGCAATTTCCGCATGGAAACTGGCATAGGAATTGCTTAATAGATATTACGATTTTCAATGCAATTCAGTGGCATTAAACGTCATATCGGTTGTTGCTTTAAGCCCAATCTGGAGTAAAGTTATCACCGCTACGATGTTGCTGTCGTTGCATTAAAGGTCGCCCAAAGACGGTCCATGCGGCCTCACTATCAATGGTCTGACTTACATTGATTCTCGTCATGGTCGTGTTAAAACCGTATTTTGCATGAAAGGAAAAATGCAATGGATGCGCACAACACAAATGACCCAGTCGTCCCGCAAACGACGTTTTCCCATGTCCGTGAAGGCGATACTGTCTTTGAAGCTGGCGGCCTCCGGGATTTTTTCCAGTATCGCGATCTTGGCATCAGTGCCGCCACCGGCGGTCAGGTAATTGCCCAATTGGTCCGTGCGAATATGGCACCTGAAGCTGGCACAGGCTGGCATCGACATGAGGCGAATTTTCATATCGTCTACATGCTCAAAGGGTGGGCGCGCTTTATGTACGGGGATCAGGTAACACTGGTTAATACCGGGGACTGCGTGCATCAACGCCCCGGATTGGTGCATTTTTTATTCGACTACTCCCCCGACATGGAATATCTGGAAATTGTTGGCCCCGCTGATTTCACCACCATTGGTATGCCCGCGCCGTGCGAAGTACCCAAACCTACGCCGTGGTTCTCTCACTTGACTGAGTCACCTATCGGTCGCGAATAAGTAATGGTTAAGGTCGCGAACATCCGATCGAGATCGATTTAAAGCGGGCGTGAGGTGGTCCCTCATGCCCGGATTAAATAGTACGAGACTGAATAACATAGGAATCGATTCTATTAGCCAGCACATGGACTAATCCGCTCTCGACATTTATTCAACACATTAAAGTAAAGCAAAGTCATGGCAAAATTTTTCGATGAAATGTACTCCGACGGCAGTACTGCTGCCCGTCCCCATTATGGTGAATTTTGTAGCTGGCTAGGTCAGCAATCAGCTGACACTATTGCGCGAAAAAGAGTAGAAGCGGATGTTATTTTCCGTCGCGTTGGCATTACTTTTGCGGTCTATGGCAACGATGCAGGTACTGAACGACTGATCCCGTTTGATATTATTCCGCGCATCATCCATGCGGCTGAATGGTCGATACTTGAGGCTGGATTGATCCAGCGGGTCAAGGCCCTCAACATGTTTATTCATGATATTTATCACGATCAGAACATCATCAAAGCGGGCGTCATTCCGGCAGAACAAATTTTCCGCAACGCGCAATATCGCCCTGAAATGCAGGGGATTTCGGTCGCGTCAGATATTTATGCGCACATAGCCGGCGTCGATATTGTGCGCGCCGGTGAAGGCGATTTTTACGTGTTGGAAGACAATCTGCGGGTGCCGTCCGGCGTGTCGTACATGCTGGAAGACCGCAAAATGATGATGCGTCTTTTCCCTGAACTATTTACACGTCACAAAATTGCACCGGTCGATCATTACCCCGACATGCTGCTCGACAATTTGCGCTCGGTCGCACCAGTTGGAGTCACCGATCCGACGGTCGTGGTCATGACGCCGGGCATGTATAACTCCGCTTACTTTGAGCATGCCTTTCTGGCCCAGCAAATGGGCGTTGAGTTAGTCGAAGGCAAGGATTTGTTTGTCAACGATAAAGCGGTCTATATGCGCACCACGCGCGGCCCGAAACGGGTCGATGTGATTTATCGCCGCATCGATGACGATTATCTCGATCCGCTGGCGTTCCGCCCGGATTCGACCCTCGGTGTGCCCGGCTTGTTGTCGGTCTATCGCGCAGGCGGCGTCACCTTAGCCAATGCAATCGGCACTGGCGTGGCGGACGACAAATCGATTTATCCGTACGTCCCCGACATGATTAAGTTTTACATGGCGGAAAAACCGATACTCAACAATGTGCCGACCTTTCAATGTCGTAAAAAAGACGATCTTGGCTACACCTTAGCCAACCTGAAAGATCTGGTCGTCAAGGAAGTGCACGGTGCTGGCGGTTATGGGATGTTAGTTGGGCCCGCTTCTTCCAAGCAAGAAATCGAAGATTTTCGTGCTCGCATCATCGCCAATCCAGAAGGCTATATCGCCCAGCCAACGTTAGCGTTATCGGCCTGCCCTACCTACGTCGAATCTGGCATTGCGCCACGCCATATCGATCTGCGCCCGTTTGTCCTCTCAGGCAAAACCGTCTCAATGGTGCGTGGCGGCCTGACCCGCGTAGCACTCAAAGAAGGTTCGCTCGTCGTCAATTCATCCCAAGGCGGCGGCACAAAAGACACCTGGATACTGGAGAAATAACATGTTAAGCCGCACCGCCGATCACTTATTCTGGATGGCCCGCTACACTGAACGGGCTGAAAATATCGCACGCATGCTAGACGTGCATCTGCAAACGGGCTTACTGCCTCAGAATGCCGAAGACATTGCCCAAGGTTGGCGCGCCATTCTTGGCATTTCCGAATTACAGGAAGCCTATGACAAGCGGCACGAAACATTGACGCAAAAAGATGTCATCGATTTCATGGTGCGCGACCCGAGTAATTCATCCTCCATCGCCGCCTGCCTGACCCAAGCGCGCGAAAACGCACGCGCCGTGCGTGGTGCGCTCACCACGGAAGCGTGGGAAATCCAGAACGCCACCTGGCTGAAGATGCAAAGTTATCTGAAAACCGACGCGCTAGTTCAAAATCCTGCTGAATTTTTTGAATGGGTCAAACATCGTTCGCATCTGTCACGCGGCGTCACCATTGGCACGATGCTCAAGGACGAAGCGTTTCACTTTATTCGTCTCGGGACTTTTCTGGAACGGGCCGATAACACCGCTCGAATCATTGATGTCAAGTTTCATGGCTCCAAAGAAAATCAGCATAATCAGCACAAACAGAGCCAGTCTCAAAGCGAGGGCGAACATGCCGAAGTCACGACCGAGCCGCAACTCGATTTTTACTATTGGGCGGCCATTTTGCGCTCCGTCTCGGCCTTTGAAATTTATCGCAAAGTCTATCGCGACGTCATTTCACCAGCCCGTGTTGCCGACCTGTTGATTCTGCGCGCCGATATGCCGCGTTCGTTGTCCGCTTGCCTGGAAGAGGTCGTCAATAATCTGAAGCACGTACGCAACAATGCTTCAGCAGATACTGAACGCTTCGCGGGTAAACTCCACGCCGAGTTGCAATTTGGGAATATCGATGAAATTCTCGAAGCCGGTCTGCATGATTATTTGACCGTGTTTTTTGAGCGTATCTTCGAGCTGGGCAATCGTATCAGCCGCAACTTTCTGGTTCCATTAACTGCCTGACCTAACAGCCATGCTGCTGACAATCCGACACGAAACGGTGTATCGCTACACCGAGGCGCTGACCTATACGATTCAGCAATTGCGGCTAACGCCACGCGCTGAATCGCAGCAACACACGCTGGACTGGCAGATCAGCAGTTCTGGCGTGCGCCATCCGTTTACGGATGCGTTTGGCAATCTCAGTCACATGCTGACCATTACCGGCCAACATAACGAGGTCCGCATCGTGGCCGAGGGCAGCGTCGTGGTCACGCCCTTGTTTCTCGGGCGGCTGTCGCAGGCAGGGGAATTTTCACCCATCGTGTTCACTGTGGCGACCCAACTGACGCAAACGAGCATGGCGATCATCGATTTTGCCCATCGCTATCTGCGACGCAGCGCACATAGTGACGACCTGCTCACGCTGGCGCAGGCGATTTGCAATGCTGTCGCGTATCAAAGTGGTGCAACCCATGTCACTAGCAGTGCAGACGACGCGCTACGATTGGGCCAGGGCGTTTGTCAGGATCATGCGCATTTATTTTTAGCTTGCTGCCATGTGATTGGCATTCCGGCGCGCTATGTGTCGGGCTACATCGATCCCGGTAACAGCGATCATGCAGAAAGTCATGCCTGGGTTGATGTCTGGATTACGCAGCCCGATTTTTCCGGTTGGGTAAGCGTGGATGTCACCCATGCGCGCTTTGCTAACGATGGTTATTGTCGACTGGCAATTGGTCGCGATTATGATTCTGCGGCGCCAGTGCGCGGTGTGCGGCGCGGTGGCGGTGAAGAAACTCTGAGCGTGCAGGTGAATGTATCTACCAAGTCAGAATAATTACAGATATTGAATAGACAACTACTATTCGGTCACAATCCTGTAATATTCTTCTTTCTCTTTTTTCCTACCATCATGACTTATTGCGTCGCCATGCGTCTCAAGACCGGGCTGGTTTTTTTGTCCGACTCACGCACCAACGCCGGCGTTGATCACGTCAGCACTTTCCGTAAGATGAGCGTATTTGAAAATCCGGGCGAGCGTCTGCTGGTCATGATGAGCGCCGGCAACTTATCGATATCGCAGTCGATTAAACAAATCATCTCCGAACACACTAACGCCGACGGTAAAAGTATCTGGAACGTCACGTCCATGTACGAGGCGGCGCAAATTGTGGGTGATGCGATTCGCTCGGTGTACGAGCGCGATGCGAGTGCATTGCAAAAGTTCGGTATCGATTTCAACGTCGGGATTATTTTTGGCGGCCAGATCAAAGACGAGCGCTGTCGCTTGTTTCAGATTTACTCGGCCGGCAATTTCATTGAAGCCCATGACCAGAACCCCTACTTTCAGATTGGCGAGGCGAAATACGGCAAGCCGATTATTGATCGCGTGCTGGCTGGCTCGGAGATCACGCTGGATCAGGCGGCAAAATGTGCGCTGATCTCGATGGACTCAACCTTGCGCTCCAATTTGTCGGTAGGCTTGCCGCTTGATCTGCTGGTCTATGAAAGCGGCACGCTGGCGTTGACGCGCTTTGTGACCATCGACGCAAAAAATGAATATTTCAAGTCCATTAGCACCAGCTGGTCTAGCCATTTGCGACGGGTATTTGATGAAACAGAAGATCCGGTCTGGCAACCGGTACCAAAATCAACGTCGCATGCATTGACCGTCAATATCGATCGCAATCAGACCATGACGGTCGTGACGCCGCCGAAGGATATCAAATGGGAAAGTGGTCCGGCTGCATTGCAAACGCTGGCGCAGAGTCAACATGGCGGACAAAACTAGATTTTTCGCTGAGAAAATTACTCCGCTATAAAAAAAGCTCCCGGATGTTTTCGGGAGCTTTTTTACTGCGATCTTACAAAATTAATTTATAGAACAATGGTCTGCGCTTCACCTTGGGCGCGCGTGCGGATTTCACCGATGGTAAACACCGTCTCGCCAGCGGCTTGCAATTGCGCAAATGCAGCTTCTGCATTTTCTTTTGCCACGATCACGGCCATGCCGATACCGCAGTTAAAGACCCGATGCATTTCGTCATCGGCGACACCGCCATGCTCTTGCAGCCATGTGAACAATGGCGGCATAGTCCAGCCGTCGCGATGCAATACGGCAGTTAAATTATCTTGCAGCACGCGCGGAATATTTTCTACTAAACCGCCGCCGGTAATGTGCACCATGCCTTTGACTTCCATAGACTCCATCAAGGCCAGCAATGGCTTGACATAAATCCGGGTCGGGGCCATCAGCACGTCGGCCAGACTACGGCCATGGAAATCGGCGTTCAGATCAGGATTGGCGACTGAAATAATCTTGCGCACTAAGGAATAACCGTTGGAATGCGCGCCGGACGATGCCAGGCCGAGAATGACGTCGCCCGGCGTGATTTTAGTGCCGTCGATCAGTTTGGATTTCTCTACCGCGCCTACTGCAAAGCCTGCCAGATCGTATTCGCCATCCGGGTACATGCTTGGCATTTCGGCGGTTTCGCCACCGATTAAGGCGCAACCGGCTTGCTCGCAGCCAAAGGCGATGCCCTTGATCACGTCGGTGGCGCTGGCCACGTCGAGCTTGCCGCAGGCGAAATAGTCGAGGAAAAATAGTGGCTCAGCGCCTTGCACCAGAATGTCATTGACGCTCATGGCAACCAGATCGATACCGACGGTGTCGTGACGGTTGAGCATAAAAGCCAGTTTGAGCTTGGTGCCGACGCCATCGGTACCGGACACCAGGACCGGTTCTTTGAATTTCTTGCTGATTTCGAACAGCGCACCGAAACCGCCGATGCCGCCCATGACGCCTTCACGCATGGTGCGCTTGGCAAATGGCTTGATAGCCTCGACTAAAGCGTCGCCGGCGTCCATATCAACGCCAGCGTCGCGATAGGAAAGAGAAACATTCGATGTTGAAGTCATGATGAGATTGGCACTAGAGGCGGTAAAATAGAGGAGTTCGTCCGCACATAACAAAATATCAACAAATAAACATTCTATTAGTACGTTTATTTAGTATTGCTACCGCGGCAAAGACGCTATTTTATCAAACCGATCCGACTATCCCTCACTTACATGCCATTTTCTTTTACTGACGAACAAAAACAAACAATGTTGTGGTTAGGCGTTGCGGGCTTGCTCATCGCATTGTTCGTGGCGCTAGGGCCGATCATGACGCCATTTGTGGCTTCCGCAATTCTGGCCTACGCACTCAACCCAGGCGTTGACTGGCTGGCGAAGCGGCGGATCGGCAAATATCCATTTCCGCGAGCGTTGGCGGTACTGATCGTGATGCTGCTACTCGTATTGGCGGTTCTGGCGATGATCCTGATTGTGATTCCTGTGTTGCGCAATGAAATACCGTTGCTGCAAAATCAAATACCGATATTTTTGACGAAGCTCGACGAGGTGATCGGACCGCATTTGAAAGATTTCGGCATCCATTACCGCCTCGATGGCGCTGGTATCAAGGATATGTTGACGCAACAATTTTCGACCGGCGGGGATGAAATCTGGACTTCCGTACTAGCTTCTATCAAAGTCGGCGGCACAGCCGTGATTGGCTGGCTGGCAACCTTGTTACTGGTTCCAATCGTTTTATTTTATCTGTTGCAGGACTGGCACAGATTTCTGGCTAAATTAGGCAACATGGTGCCGCGTCGCTGGCAGGCAAAAACAGCGGGCATGGCGCAAGAAGTCGATGAGTTGCTGGCACAATATTTACGTGGTCAATTGTTGGTGATGCTAGTACTGGCGGCTTTTTACTCAAGCGGGCTAGCCATTGCCGGATTTGACGTCGCATTGCCTGTCGGCATCATTACAGGCCTGCTAGTGTTCATTCCGTACGTTGGGTTCGGACTCGGGCTGGTGCTGGCGTTGATAGCTGCGATGTTACAGTTTAGAAGTTTTCAGGGCTTGATTGCGGTAGCGATTGTGTATGGCATCGGGCAAGTGCTCGAAAGTTTTTTCCTCACACCACGCCTGGTAGGCGAACGCATCGGCTTGCATCCCCTAGTGGTCATTTTTGCCTTGATGGCGTTTGGCCAGTTGTTCGGCTTTGTCGGTATCTTGCTGGCATTACCGGCCTCGGCAATTATCTCGGTGATGGTCAAACATTTGCGCATGCACTATCTCAGCAGCAGTTTTTATAACCAGTAATGCGCACCACCCTGCCACCCCATAAAATGCCATTACAGCAACTAAGTAGGAAAACCTAGCATGCGGCAGTTACTGCTCGACATTACTACCGATGATGCCCAGACTCTGGACACTTTCGTGATTGGCAACAATCACGAAGTGTTGCATTTTTTGCAGCAATTGACAGTACCGTCGACCACCGCCGTGACCGCACCGGGGGATCGGTTCGTCTACTTGTGGGGCCAATCCGGCGCAGGAAAAAGCCATTTGCTGCAAGCCTTTGCCCGTACCACTAACGCACACCTGATTGCTGCCGCTGATTTAAATGCGCATCACGCGATCGAATACAACGAAGCCTACAGCGCCGGGTTGTTTCATTTCTCGCCCGAGGACACCGGCTATCTGATCGACGACTGCGACAAACTATGTGCGGAAGATCAGATTCTGGCGTTTGGCTTGTTCAACCAGATTCGCGAGCATGGCGGCTGGCTCATCACCAGCGGCGGCCAACCGCCGGCAGAATTGACCAACACCGTACGCGAAGATTTACGTACCCGACTAGGCTGGGGCTTAATCTATCAATTGCACGGGCTGAGTGATGAAGAAAAAATCTCCACACTAACCCAAGCCGCACAAGCGCGCGGCCTTACACTATCGAGTGGCGTGCTACCCTATCTGATTACCCATTTTCGGCGCGATATGCGCTCGTTAATGGCAAAGCTGGATGAACTTGACCGCTATTCGCTGGAAACCAAACGCCCTATCACGCTGCCGTTATTACGCAGCCTGCTACAACTAGAACAACTCGAATCGGAAGAAAAATCACTATGAACCTGGCGCTATTTGACCTTGACCATACTCTGCTGCCTATCGACTCGGATTTCGAGTGGGGGCAATTTCTCATCCGTATCGGTGCCGTTGATGCGGACGCGTTTAAAAAAAGCAACGCGGAGTGGTTTGCCCAATATCAGGCAGGCACGCTCGATCCGGTGAAATATCTGGAGTTCACCTTCGGCACGCTGTCGGCATTTCCCCGCAAGCAACTCGATGCCTGGCATGCACAATTCATGAAAGAAGTCATCGTGCCGCGCATTACGCCGCAGGCGCTCGATTTGTTGCAACAGCACCATGACGCAGGCGACTTGGTAGCGATCGTGACGGCTACCAACAGTTTCGTCACCGAACCGATTGCCAAAGCATTGGGCGTCGACTTCCTCATCGCAGCCGATCCAGAAACCACCGACGACGGCGAAATCACCGGCAATCTGCTCGATACGCCAACCTACGGTCCCGGCAAAGTCATTCACACGCATGCCTGGCTGGCGACGATGGATATGACGCTCGACAGCTTTCCACGGACTTTTTTCTACAGCGATTCGCACAACGATCTGCCGCTAATGAAGTTGGTCACCGATCCGATTGCCACCAATCCGAACGCCCAGTTGAAAGCGCATGCTGATGAACACGGCTGGTCGATTCTGAATTTATTCGACAAATAACACTTTAAAACAACGGCACTCGGCCACTTAAAAAAATCAAGACACAATGATCAAACAGCTGATTCGCTCCATCCTCGGACCCAAAAAAAAGATGGACGACCACACCAAACCGGTGGTGCTGGCCCCCAAGCAGCACGGTATTGACCCGCAACTGGTCTCACCGAACGCGATACGCGTCACCAGTACGTTGCAAGAAGCCGGTTTCAAGGCCTTCATCGTCGGCGGCGCGGTGCGCGATCTTTTATTGGGCGTGAAACCGAAAGACTTCGACGTTGCCACCAACGCCACCCCGGAACAGGTCAAACGCTTGTTTCGGCGCGCATTCCTGATCGGTAAGCGCTTTCAGATCGTGCACGTCATGTTCGGTCAGGAATTGATTGAGGTGACCACCTTCCGCGGTCCCTCATCCACCGGCGCACTCAAAGATGAACATGGTCGCGTACTACGTGACAACACCTTCGGCGAACAGCACGAAGACGCGATCCGACGCGATTTCACTATCAACGCCATGTATTACGACCCAAGCAGCCAAAGCGTGCTCGATTATCACGGGGGGATTGCCGATATTCGCGCCAAAACCTTACGCATCATCGGCGTACCTGAGGCCCGCTATCGGGAAGATCCGGTCCGCATGCTGCGCATCGTCCGCTTTGCCGCCAAGCTCAATTTCACCATCGAGCCAGCAACCCGTGCACCGATTCCGGTCATGGCGACGCTTATCAATAACGTGCCGACTGCGCGTGTATTCGATGAAATGCTCAAGCTACTGATGAGCGGCCATGCGCTGGCGTGTCTCCAACAACTACGTACAGAGGGGCTACATCACGGCTTGCTGCCGCTGCTTGATGTCGTGCTGGAACAGCCTATGGGCGAGAAATTCGTCACTTTAGCCTTAGCCAATACGGATCTGCGCGTACGGCAAGGCAAGCCTGTGTCGCCAGGCTTTCTGTTTGCATCATTGCTCTGGCATCAAGTACTGGAAAAGTGGACCGCCTATCAAGCCGCTGGCGAATTCCCTATCCCCGCCTTGCATCTGGCCGCCGATGACGTGCTGGACGCGCAAACCGACAAACTGGCGCTGCAACGCAAGATCGCAACAGACATGCGCGACATCTGGGCCATGCAACCGCGCTTCGAGCGTCGTGTTGGTAAATCACCTTACAAATTGCTGGAGCATTTGCGATTGCGTGCCGGTTATGACTTCCTGTTATTGCGTTGCGCCTCGGGTGAACTCGATAGCGAACTCGGAGAATGGTGGACTGCCTTCATGGAAGCCGATAGCCCAGCTCGCGAAGTTCTGCTGACCCAAAAGCCAAAGTTGACCAACGAAGGCCCGCCACCAAAAAAACGTGCGCGCCGTCGTAGTCCGCGCAGTCAGCAAGGTAGCGGAGGCAGTAACAACGGTACGCAGGACGGTGCATAACGTGAAAGCCCTTCCGGAATCCGTCGTTGCCTACATCGGCATCGGCGGCAATCTCGGCGATGCCCAGGCCCAGGTACTGAGCGCTATTGCGCAGCTTGGGACATTGCCGCAGACCGTGCTGAGCGCGCAATCGAGTCTGTTTCGCACCGCTCCGATCGATTCTGGCGGTGACGATTACATCAACGCTGTGGTGCGGCTCGATACCCAATTTGGTCCTCACGCTTTGCTTGAGGAGCTACAAAATATCGAGCAACATTTCGGCCGCGAACGCCCCTACCGGAATGCTCCACGCACGCTGGACCTGGATTTGTTGCTATATGGCACACAAATTATTGCCGATGCGACATTAACTGTACCGCATCCACGCATGCTGCAACGTGCGTTCGTATTGATTCCCTTATTGCAAATCGATCCTTTTATGTCAATTCCCGGGTACGGTGCGGCGCACCAATTTATTCCCCAGGTTGCCGATCAGGTCATCGCTAAAATCTAGCTCCCGCGTCAATCGTTGTTTTCTCTGATTGAGCGACTTCAAACCCCGCGCCCGAAAGCGTTTACACTCATACTTCAACGAAAATATTGCATACGAACCATCCGCGTAACACTCCTGCTCAAGCCACACACCCTCTCCTCCCCCGAATATGAATCTACAAAATTACAAATATGTTGTGGTTGAAGGCCCTATCGGTGCCGGTAAAACGACCTTAACCAAAAAAATAGCGGCGCACATAGGCGCACAAGTGCTGCTCGAACAACCGGAAAGCAATCCTTTTCTGGAAAAGTTTTATTACGACCCAGCCCGTTACGCCCTGGCAACGCAAATGTTCTTCCTGCTCCAGCGTATCAATCAGTTACGCGATCTGGGGCAGAGTAATTTGTTCAACGAGAGCGTTGAAAATGCCGGGGCGGTTGTCTCCGATTTTTTACTCGACAAAGACCCCATTTTTGCCAACTTGACGCTGGTCGATGACGAGCTAAAAATGTATCAACAACTCTACAATCAATTGCGACCGCAAACCCCAACGCCGGACTTGGTTATTTATCTGCAAGCCGAGCCTGATAAGTTGATTGAGCGCATCAAAAAACGCGGCATTCCGATGGAGTCCGGCATCACTCCCGACTATCTGAAACGATTATGCGAGAGCTATAGCCGCTTCTTTTACGATTACGAAGCCGCGCCATTGCTGATCGTCAATAACGAACACATGGACCTGTCAGGCAGTGACGCCGACTTTGAATTGCTGTTAGCACGGATCGATAGCATGCGCGGCAAGCGTGAATTTTTTAATCGCGGAGAATAATATGGCAGCCTATTTACAAGACGACGCAGCCGAAACATCGCAAAAACGGACGGCTCCGGTGACCATTCCAGTCTTGCAAAAGATGCATGACAAAGGTGAAAAGATCACCATGTTGACGTGCTACGACGCCAGTTTTGCCGCATTATTGGATCGCTGTGGGGTCGATACCATCCTCATCGGAGATTCACTCGGCATGGTGTGTCAGGGGCATTCTTCAACGTTGCCAGTATCGGTCGAGGATATTGTGTATCACACTGCCAGCGTCGCGCGCGTCAACCCTACCGCGCTGGTGCTTGCCGATTTGCCCTTTGGTGGTTATGGCACGCCTGAGAGCGCATTCGCACATGCCGTATTGGTGATTCAGGCAGGTGCGCAGATGATCAAAATTGAAGGCGGAGCGTGGCTGGTACCAACCGTGCGTTTTCTCACTGAACGCGCGATTCCCGTATGCGCCCATCTCGGCCTGACACCACAATCGGTGCACCAGATGGGGGGCTACAAAGTACAGGGAAAAACCACTGCGGCGGCGGAACAACTCAAAGCCGATGCACTAGCATTGCAAGCTGCTGGCGCCAGCATGCTGGTGCTGGAGGCGATTCCGGCAGCGTTAGGTCAGGAAATAACGGCATTGTTGAGCATCCCCACCATCGGCATCGGTGCCGGTCCTGATTGCTCAGGTCAGGTGTTAGTACTGCATGATTTGCTGGGTGTATTTCCGGGCCACAAAGCCCGCTTCGTGAAGAATTTCATGGAAGGTCAAACGAGTATTGATGCGGCTGTGCAGACCTATATCGCAGCGGTCAAGGACAAGTCGTTTCCGGCTCCAGAACATTGTTTCTGAAAGCTGGCTTAGACGGATCAGAGAGATAAAAAAATCGCCAACCCGGTTGATCCGATTGGCGATTTTTTCATAGCTTCTTCGTACGCGCTCCTACAGAAGATCACTCATCGTAACGCTTCAAACTACACGCCATCCCTTTAGCCAGATCGTCCGGTCCGCTGACCGTCACGCCCAAATCACGTAACAAGCCATCCTGCAAACCATACACCCAGCTATGGATAGTCAAATCCTGCCCACGCTCCCAGGCATCCTGAACGATCGTCGTCTGACAAACATTAGCAACCTGCTCCATGGAATTGAGTTCGCATAACCGATCGTGCCGCAATTGCTCTGACAATCCCTCTCCCAAATAGCGCTCATGCTTTTGATGTACGTCCTGTACATGCCGCAACCAGTTGTCGGCCAGACCAACGCGGCGTTTGGTCAACGCAGCATGCACGCCTGAGCAGCCGTAATGTCCCACAACAAACACATGCTTGACCTTCAGCACATCAACCGCAAATTGCAGTACTGACAAACAATTCAAATCGCTATGGGCGACTACGTTGGCAATATTGCGGTGGACGAATAACTCGCCCGGCAGGAGGCCGAGCAATTCATTTGCCGGTACCCGGCTATCGGAACAACCAATCCAGAAATAATCAGGCGATTGCTGGCCTGCTAACGTTTTAAAAAACACCGGATCGCGGGCAGTCATCGCAGCGGCCCATTTGCGGTTGCTCTCGAAAAGTTGTTCCTGGGTCAGGGCGTCTTTATGCTTTATCATCGTTTTCCGTTCAGAATAAGTGCTCAATTTACATGGTAGTTTTACAACCTACGCAAATCAACTTGAACGTCATTTTATCGAAACTGGGGGACGATATTGAGTTTTTTCAATATCCGTATCAAGATGGAAAAAATCCGACACAAATTCGAGACAAACCGTCTAAAAACAATCAGACCTGATTCAGCCCGCCTCTCCTAGCAAACGTAATTTTAGTTTGCTGTCAGCAGGGTTATCGCCTATCCAGATTTTTAGTAAAGCATTATAAAAAACTACATCTGGGAACACTTCTCCAATTCTTTTTCCATTCAATTGCATCACTGTGCCGGTGCCGGGAATCCAGTCAGTGAACAAAACGTCGCCTTTTTTAAGCTCCGGTATCGCTGCAAATAATTCGCCGAATTTTATTAATTGATTAATAATTTTCGCTTTCTCTGTTTTATCTGAATTTTTCTGTATGCCTGACATAAAAGCCTGCCCAAAATCCTCACTACTCACGTCGCGTAGCATCACCAACGTTATGCGCCGCGGTCCGGTAGCATTCATGACATCGTTTGGCGTTGTCTTTTTCTCCGTCAGATACAGCGCTGCGGTGTAGACCTTAAAAATAGCCTTGTAACGAATGCCGGCACCATTCAATAGCAATTCGTTATTGGCAACATTCGCGGTTTCATTAATCTGCACCCCTGCCAGCTCAAATGCGGATGCTTGTTGCGTCAACAACAGTGCCGACAACATACAAACAAGGCCACACCCGCGTTTTACATAAGCAACTACAGTCATGTCTTCTCCAATGGATGGTTGTAGTAATTTCGCCGAACAAAATAGAACGGTCGTTTTATTGAGCGATTAGAATAGGCCCGACCAACAAATAATGCAATGCTGAATGTGAGGCATACGCATGAAGCATGCTGGAAGACACAAAAAAGAAAATGATCGTTTGATCAGCGGCTTTTTTACGCAAGATTTCCAAGACTTAATAATTACTCAAAGAACTCTTTAACCTTATCTTTCCAAGACTTACTCTGAGGATTATGTTTCGCCCCACCTTCCGTTGTCAGCAGATCGAAGTCGCGTAACAGTTCTTTCTGGCGATCGCTGAGCTTGACAGGCGTTTCAATGACAACATGGCAAAATAAATCGCCGGCATAACCTGAGCGAACGCCTTTAATACCCTTGCTGCGCAAGCGGAAGGTTTTGCCTGACTGCGTACCCTCTGGAATCGTGAACGAAACCTTACCGTTGAGCGTTGGCACTTCAATTTCGCCACCCAAAGCGGCCTTGGCAAATGAGATCGGCATTTCGCAATGTAAATCATCGCCATCACGTTGAAATACACCGTGTTCTTTGATGTGAATCTCAACATACAAATCACCCGGAGGCCCGCCGTTCGTACCCGGCTCACCGTTACCGGATGAGCGAATGCGCATACCGTCATCGATTCCTTCTGGAATCTTGACTTCAAGGGTCTTGTTGCGCTTGATCCGACCAGCTCCCGCGCACGACGTGCATGGCTCGGCAATCACTTTACCGCTGCCGTGACATTTCGGACAAGTTTGTTGAATGCTGAAAAATCCTTGCTGCATCCTGACCTGACCGTGACCGCCGCAGGTCGGACAAGTCACCGGCTGCGTTCCCGGCTTGGCACCGCTGCCGTGGCAAGGTTCGCAAGCATCCCACGAAGGCACCCGAATAGTGGTGTCGAAACCGTGCGCCGCCTGCTCCAGCGTAATTTCCAGGTTGTAGCGCAAATCCGCACCGCGATATACCTGAGGGCCGCCACCGCGACCACCACGTTGCTGGCCTCCGCCGCCACCAAAGATGTCACCGAAGATATCGCCAAAAGCATCGGCAAAGCCGCCGCCATTACCACCGCCTCCGCCGCCCATATTCGGATCGACACCGGCATGACCGTAGCGGTCATAGGCCTCGCGCTTTTGCGGATCCGATAGCATCTCGTAGGCTTCTTTGCCTTCCTTGAATTTATCTTCAGCACCTTTGCTATCCGGATTACGGTCCGGATGGTGTTTCATCGCGAGCTTGCGGTACGACTTCTTGATTTCTTCATCAGAAGCGTTTTTCGCAACTCCCAGAATTTCGTAAAAATCACGTTTCGCCATGTTTTGGCACCCTCTTTGTCTAAGCGAAAACGCCGAACAGAGCTTAAAGCTTTGTCCGGCGCGTCATTGCGGTGCGTTGGAATACTTTCTAATGCACCGCCGGACGTATGTTTACTTGTCTTTTACTTCTTTAAAGTCAGCATCAACAACGTCATCGTCTTTCGGCTTGCTTTCCGCCGCGCCTGCAGCAGCGCCTTCAGTACCGCCAGCGGCAGCTTGCTTGGCTTGCATATCGGCATACATTTTCTCGCCGAGTTTTTGTGCTGCTGTGCTCAGGGCTGCTGATTTGTTGTCGATATCCGCTTTGTCGCTGCCCTTCAATGCTTCTTCCAGTGCTTTGATCGCAGCTTCAATGCTTTCTTTCTCTGCCGCTTCGAGCTTATCGCCGTACTCAACCAACGATTTGCGGGTCGAATGGACTAAGGCATCGCCTTGATTATGCGTTTCAGCCAATTCTTTCAAACGCTTGTCATCTTCAGCATTCAATTCAGCATCGCGCACCATTTTTTGAATTTCTTCTTCGGTCAAACCGGAGTTGGCCTTGATGGTGATCTTGTTTTCCTTACCGGTGGCTTTGTCTTTCGCGCCGACGTGCAAAATACCGTTGGCGTCAATATCAAAAGTCACTTCAATCTGCGGCGTACCCCGGGATGCTGGCGGGATACCTTCCAGATTGAATTCGCCCAGACCTTTGTTACCGGCGGCCATTTCGCGCTCGCCCTGGAACACTTTAATGGTCACAGCTGGCTGATTGTCATCAGCAGTCGAGAACACTTGGCTGAACTTGGTAGGGATGGTCGTATTTTTCTTGATCATCTTGGTCATCACGCCGCCCATGGTCTCGATACCGAGTGAGAGAGGTGTGACATCCAACAGCAACAAGTCTTTACGGTCGCCGGAAAGAACCGAACCCTGAATCGCAGCACCGACAGCAACCGCTTCATCTGGATTAACATCTTTACGGGCTTCTTTACCGAAGAATTCTTTAACTTTTTCCTGCACCTTAGGCATACGGGTCATACCGCCGACCAGAATAATGTCGTTGATGTCAGATACTTTGACGCCAGCGTCCTGGATCGCAATGCGGCAAGGCGCGATCGTGCGTTCGATCAATTCTTCTACCAACGATTCCAGCTTGGCGCGGGTCATCTTCATGTTCAGATGGACTGGCGCGCCGTTGACCATGGCGATGTATGGCTCGTTGATTTCTGTTTGTTGTGACGACGACAACTCAATCTTGGCGCGTTCTGCAGAAGCTTTGATACGCTGCAATGCAATCGCATCTTTGCGCAGATCAAGGCCGTTGACCTTCTTGAACTCTTCCAGGATGTAATCGATCATGCGTTGATCGAAATCTTCACCGCCGAGGAAAGTATCCCCGTTGGTCGACAAGACTTCAAATTGCATTTCACCGTCTACGTCTGCGATTTCAATAATTGAGATATCGAAAGTACCGCCGCCCAAGTCATACACAGCAATCTTGCGATCGCCTTTTTCGGCCTTATCCAGGCCGAAAGCCAAGGCTGCCGCAGTTGGCTCGTTGATGATGCGCTTGACGTCCAGACCCGCGATACGGCCAGCATCTTTTGTTGCTTGACGTTGTGCATCGTTGAAGTAGGCAGGAACAGTGATGACCGCCTCAGTCACTTCTTCACCGAGGTAGTCTTCCGCGGTTTTTTTCATTTTGCGCAGGACTTCTGCAGCAACTTGTTGCGGGGCCAGTTTTTGGTCGCGCACAGCAATCCATGCATCGCCGTTATCAGCTTTAGTGATCTCGTAAGGCATCAGGCCGATGTCTTTTTGGACTTCTTTTTCGTCGAATTTACGACCGATCAGACGCTTGGTTGCGTATAGCGTGTTTTTTGGATTAGTGACTGCCTGGCGTTTTGCCGGCGCGCCGACCAGAATTTCGCCATCTTCCTGATAGGCGATCACTGATGGCGTAGTGCGCACGCCTTCTGAGTTCTCGATAACTTTAGGCTTCCCGCCTTCCATGATAGAAACGCAAGAATTGGTGGTACCTAAATCGATGCCGATAATTTTACCCATGACGCTGTCCTTTACTTAATTTGTTAAATTTTGATATGTTCAATATTGGGAGAAAGACGACTGTTTCAAGCCTTTCAGGCGAAACAAGTGCTTAATTTTTATACTTATTTGCTTTGCGCCACAGTCACCAGCGCCGGACGCAGTAAACGGTCCGAAATGGTGTAGCCTTTTTGCAACACGCTTACCACCGTGTTGGCTTCCTGCTCGGCAGGTACCATCGAAATCGCTTGATGCTTCATTGGGTCGAGCCGGTCGCCAACCTCAGGCGCGATTTCTAGCAGACGATTCTTGTCGAACGCCGCGGTTAGCTGTTTTAGAGTCATTTCTACGCCTTCTTTTAACGACTCAATCGAAGGCGTCTCAAGTTTGAGCGCGATTTCCAGACTATCTTTCACCGGCACCATTGCTTCAGCAAAATTTTCAATGGCAAATTTGCTGGCACGGGCGATATCTTCTTGCGCACGGCGACGGATGTTCTCCGACTCTGCCCGGGCGCGCAACAATGCATCTTGCATCTCGGCGATTTTGGTTTGCGCTTCGGCCAATGCGATTTCCAGCGCCGATTCAGGCGTTACAGCAGCTTGCTCTTGCGCAATGGTTTGTTCGTTCTCAGCTTGTGCGGTCTGCTTTTCCATGTCTTCCATTCAGAAATCTCCTGCAATTAGTGACTTAAAAATACGATTTAATGCGGGTTGATACGCATTAAGTCCGGGTTGAATCCCCATTATTGGGGGTTTACAACGAACTTAATCCAACCATGCCTAGCCAAATGGGGCTTTCCCCTACCTTTTCAAGGGTTTATATCTGGCCGAATCGCGCTTGCTAAGCCTCAGCACCGATCCGCATCGCTTCATTTTTTTGCACCGCCGACTGCCGTTTCTGTTCGGCAAGTTCACTCACCGATAAACGCGTTGGCCAGCCTATCAATTGCTCCTCCGTCAACATTGCCAAGGCATTTATCCAGGCGGGAGATTGATTCAGACAAGGAATCAGATAAAACTCCTTACCGCCTGCTTTCAAGAAATCAGCCTTCGCTTCAATGCCGATTTCTTCCAAGGTTTCAAGACAATCGCTGGTAAAACCCGGACATATCACATCAACCCGCGCCACGCCTTGCTTGGCTAACTTTTCCAACGTCGGCGCGGTGTACGGTTGTAGCCATTCCGCTTTACCGAAGCGTGATTGGAAGGTCACCATATATTGGTCTTGCGTCAAGTCCAACGCCTGCGCCAACAATCTTGCCGTTTTATAACATTCACAATGGTACGGATCACCCAACAACAAGGTGCGCTTTGGCACGCCATGAAAACTCATCACCAGCTTATCTGGCGTGCCATTCGTCTCCCAATGCGCCAGGACTGACTCTTTCAAAGCTTGTATATAGGCGTCGTGGTCGTGGTAATGCTTGATCAGTCGCAATTCAGGAATATTGCGTACTTGCGCGTAATGCGTAAATACAGCGTCAAAGATAGAGGCCGTGGTCGGCGCTGAATACTGTGGATACGCAGGCAAAATCAGTACGCGATCGCAACCATCGACCTTGAGCTTATCCAGCACTGATGAAAGCGAAGGATTGCCGTAACGCATTGCGTACTCAACTTCAACTTTATGGCCGCGCTGACCGAGATAACCGCGTAGCAGAGTTGCCTGCTTTTCAGTGTGGACTTTGAGAGGCGAGCCCTCATTGGTCCAGATGGAGGCATATTTTTGCGCCGACTTGCCCGAGCGAAACGGCAAAATGATGCAATGCAGAATCAACCACCAGATTGCCCTGGGGATTTCGACCACGCGCGTGTCGGATAAAAATTCCTTCAGATAGCGCCGCACGGCGCTGGTCGTTGGTGCATCCGGCGTACCTAAATTGACCAACACCACCGCTGTTTTGAGCGTGGTGCCATGCGTGAAAGGCGGTTCTTTGCGAAAAGTCATGCGGGATTCCCTAAGTATGTGCTGCGACGCCAATTGGCGCACGCAGCTTTGGCGGCAGCGTAGAAGACGCTGAGCTCTGATCGGACCATCTGAAATGGCGCGAAGTGGCGCTATGAGGCTAATAATTCACGCGCATGCTTGCGCGTCGTTGCTGTAATTTCCAGCCCGCCTATCATCCGGGCAATTTCTTCGACCCGGCTCTTGGTATCAAGGCCATCGATTGCCGAAACAGTTTTGTTTGCGGCGCTTTGCTTACTGACTTGAAAATGCTGATTGGCCTGACTGGCCACCTGCGCCAGATGCGTCACGCACAATACCTGACGGGCTTGGCCCAGACGCTTGAGCAAACGACCCACGACCTCTGCCACGCCGCCACCAATGCCGCTGTCAACCTCATCAAAAATCAACGTCGGTGTTGCGGTTGCGCTCGAAGTAATGACCGAAATAGCCAACGCAATGCGTGCCAGTTCGCCGCCGGAAGCCACTTTTGCCAAGGGCCGTGGTGCCACGCCAGCATGACCTGCGACCAAAAATTCAACTTGTTCGACGCCATACACGGCTGGCTCACACGGGTTTAAGGCGACCTCAAAACGTCCACCACTCATACTCAACTCTTGCATCGCGGCGGTCACCGTGGCGGTCAAATCCTTGGCGGCTTTCAGGCGGGCCTTTGATAATTTCTGGGCTAATCCAAGATAAACGGTCTTGCGTTTTTCTTCCTGCGCGCGCAGCGCATCAAGATCGCTGGCGTCAGCCAACTGCTGCAATTGGGCTGAGAGGCTGACCAGTTCATCGGGAATGGCTTCGGGCGACAGTCGAAATTTACGTGACGCGGTGTGGATCGCTTCCAGCCTGCGGTCAACTTGTTGGAGCCGTGCCGGGTCGAGCTCAACCCGGCTCAAATAATCATTAAGGGCGTAGACGGCCTCTTGCAATTGAATCCGCGCCGGTTCCAGTGCCTCCAGCACCGGCCTCAAATCGTTGTCGACATCGACTAATTTGCTAATTTTGATATTCAATCCAGCCAATTGGGACAGCATCGGTATGTCGGATTCTGAAATGACGGTCAAGGCTTCTTGCGCACCTTCAATCAGACTCGCGGCGTGCGACAAACGGCTATGTTCGTTGGTGATGTCATCCCACTCACCGGGCTTGACGGCGAGTTTCTCCAGTTCATTGACTTGCCACTCAAGGCGCTCGCGCTCTAGTAATACGTTTTTGGCGTTGGTTTCAAACTCCTGACGCTGCCGAGCCAATGCGCGCCAGGTTTTATACGCTGCGGCAACGGCTTGTAAATCGTCTTGTAAGCCTGCTTGCCCGTCTAATAACACACGCTGGGAATCGGCTTTGAGCAGCGATTGATGGGCATGCTGACCATGAATATCGACCAGCATTTCGCCAAGCTCGCGCAATTGTCCTGCTGTCGCGGTAATGCCGTTGATCCAGGCCTTGGAGCGTCCGGCATTGTCGATGACGCGCCGCAGCAGCACGCCGCCTTCTTCGCTCTCAAAGGCATGCGCTGCCAGCCATGCTCTGACCGCTTCGCTGGTGTCAATCGGGCTGCCTTCGCTATACCGCGAGACCGAAAATGCGGCGCTGATGTCGGCCTTCGCCGCACCTTCCCGCACAACGCTGGCGTCGCCGCGCCCGCCCAACGTGAGCGCCAACGCATCAATCAGGATGGATTTTCCAGCGCCGGTCTCACCGGTAAACACAGTAAAGCCCGAGGCCAGATCAAGCTCAATGGCGTCGACGATGACAAAGTCGCGAATAGAAAGGGTACGCAGCATGGAATCAGGTCAGATCAGTATGAAAGACAAAAATCGGATTATCGGACTTTAAGCGGAGCCATTGCGATCACCGCAAATGTCCATCGGCTGAAGGGTATTCGTTCCAGTGTAACTTTTGCCGCAGCGTCTCGTAATAACTCCAGCCAGCCGGATGCAAAAAGGTGATGGTGTGGTCGGAGCGCTGAATCAGAATACGGTCACCCTGTTGCAGACTGGCTAACGATTGCATATCAAAATTGACACTGATGTCACGACCGTTGACGATTTCAATCACGATTTCGCTGCTATCGGGAATGACAATAGGGCGGTTAGACAGCGCATGCGGTGCGATCGGGACCAAGACGATCCCGCCCAACGATGGATGCAGCAATGGACCGCCGGCAGACAGCGCGTAAGCCGTGGAGCCGGTCGGCGTGGAGACAATTAAGCCGTCTGAGCGCTGGTTGTACATAAAGCGGCCGTCAACATCGACTCTGAGCTCGGCCATGCCGGTCGTAGCTCCTCGTGAGACAACGATGTCATTAAACGCGAGGGCGCTAAAAATCTCCGCTTCGTCGCGCTTGACTACCCCGTGCAGTAAGGTACGACGCTCCGATTCGTAATTACCGTCCAACATTTCCCCCAAGACCGGCAGCATCCGCTCCAGAGAAATATCGGTCATAAACCCGAGTCTGCCCTGATTGATACCAATTAATGGGACATCAAAGGGTGCCAATTGGCGTGCAATGCCGAGCATCGTGCCATCGCCGCCGAGCACAATCGCGGCATCAGCTTGCTGGCCAATCTGCGCAGGCGTCATTGCCTCAAACCCGGTCAGCGCAATGTTTTGTGCGGTTTCTGCCTCAAACACAACGTTATGCCCGCGTATCTGCAAAAACGCGGCAATTTCGTTGAGCGACTCGGCAATACCGGCGGCAAAGTATTTGCCAACAATCGCAATGGTTTTGGGCAAGCTGGGAAGATTCTGCTGATGAGATAATTTTATAGGCCACATGCTGGGGATTAGACCATAATTTGGGTCTGCTGATTCTGTTGATTTCTGATTGTGTCCAGACTGCATTACGGCTTTCTTATTCCACAGCACATATGCCCATCATGACAAATACCGCTCCCCCTATCAAAGCCGTTCTGTTTGATCTCGATGACACGCTGTGGCCGATTATGCCGGTGCTGATTCGCGCCGAACAATTGCTGTTCGAATGGCTATCGCAGCATGCGCCTGGGGTAACGCGGGCATTTACGATTGAGAGCCTGCGCCAGCGACGCCAAACGTTAAGCGCTACCGATCCCTTATTCAAGATCAATTTATCAGCCTTGCGCCACGCCGGATTGACGGAAGCCTTCCAGAGTGTCGGTGAGGATACCGGCAAGATCGATGCCGCAATGGCACTGTTTGCCAAGGCCCGTCATGAGGTCACTTTATACGACGATGTTAAACCGGCACTCACCCGACTGCGCCATCATCTTTTGCTGGGCTCAGTCTCGAATGGCTTTGCCGATCTGGATAAAATCGGTTTAGCGCAACACTTCCGTATTTCCCTCGCGGCCCATAGTTTCGGCTGCGCCAAGCCTGATCCGGCGATCTTTCATGCCGCTTGCGATGCACTTAACGTTGCGCCGGAAGAGACGGTATATGTTGGCGACGATCCACTACTAGACGTCGTCGGGGCGCGGCAAGCAGGACTACGCAGCGTCTGGATCAATCGTTTTGGGCGGACGCTGCCAACCGGGATCAGTGCGGATGCCGAATGCACCGACTTGGTCCAACTCGAAGCATGGCTGCAGACACAAGAAAACCACCCATAACGTCAACAACTGAATCACCGCAAGCGTAACAGTGTATAAATATAACCATTAAAAACTGACAAGCTATGTCAATTCTCACCAAATACTTTCGCCATGCATCTTGATACCCGCGCTCAGACTCTTCTTAAAGCCCTCGTCGAACGTTATATTCTCGACGGCCAGCCGGTTGGCTCGCGTGCGCTCTCAAAAATATCGGGGCTAGAACTATCACCGGCCACCATCCGCAACATCATGGCCGATCTGGAAGAAATGGGCTTTGTTGCCAGCCCTCACACTTCCGCCGGACGCGTGCCTACTCCGCGTGGTTATCGGGTATTTGTCGATACGCTGCTGACGGTGCAGCCGATTGATGAAAGCGCGCTCGAATCCAGGATGCAAACGCGCCTGCAATCGAACTCCCCGCAAAAGATCATCGCCAACGCCGCGCAAGTTTTATCGTCGCTATCGCAATTTGCCGGTGTCGTGCTCACGCCACGGCGTGAATCGGTATTTCAACAAATTGAATTTTTGAGGCTTTCTGAAAAGCGTATCTTGCTGGTGATCGTCGGCCAAAGCGGCGATGTCCAGAATCGGCTATTGCTGACCGACGTTGATTACACCCCATCGCAACTAATACAGGCGGCTAATTACATCAATCAACATTACGGTGGACACAGCATTGATGATGTACGCCTACGCTTGCAGACCGAAGTGCGCCAATTGCGTGATGATATGACCCGCCTGATGCAGGCTGCGGTGGAGGCTGGCAGCGACGCGATGACGGATGATGCCGACGATGTCGTGATTTCGGGCGAACGCAATCTGTTGAGCGTGACCGACTTGTCGTCGAGCATGGCCTCGTTGCGCAAGCTATTCGACATGTTTGAGCAAAAAACCAATTTGATGCGCTTGCTCGATATCTCCGGCAAAGCCACGGGCGTACAAATTTTTATCGGCGGCGAATCACAATTAGTTCCGATGGAAGAAATGAGCGTCGTGACAGCGCCATATGAGGTCAACGGCAAGATCGTCGGCACGCTTGGCGTGATCGGACCGACTCGGATGGCGTATCAGCGCGTCATTCCCATTGTGGATATCACGGCTAAGCTACTCTCGAATGCATTAAGCCAGAACTAGTCTGGCTTAATGTGATTGCGGTTTGGGTATTAAGTACGATTAGATACGACGATTATTTTTTAGCGCATTTCCGGCAATGACCGTATAACGCCAAGGCATGATCGGCAATCTCAAAACCATGCTCCGCAGCAACTGCTTTCTGGCGATTTTCAATCTCTTCATCGTAAAACTCCTCCACCAGGCCACACACCAGACAAACCAAATGATCGTGGTGTGAGCCTTCGTTGAGCTCAAAGACCGCTTTTCCGGTTTCGAAATGATTGCGCTGCAATAAACCGGCTTGCTCAAATTGCGTCAAGACACGATAAACTGTTGCCAGACCGACATCGAGATTTTCAGACAGAAGAATTTTATAGACGTCTTCAGCGCTCAGATGACGGACTTCACTATTTTGGAAAATTTCCAGAATTTTGAGGCGGGGCAAAGTAGCTTTAAGGCCGCTTGCTTTTAGTTCGGATGGATTGTTGGGCATGTTTACGTCGCAAATGGATGATCTGCTTTATCATATAGCGTTTTAGCAGTATTGCTCAATCAATTGAGATCCTTATGCGAATGTTGCTCTCCTGTATGACCCCTAAGTCTTCCCTGACCATAGCTGCTGTATCCATCGCATTGCTGGCTGGCTGCGCATCAAAAAATCCCCTTATCGACAGCCCGGTTACCCCGACCGACACCAATGCAGCCGCAACTGGCACGACCACGGCAAACGCGGGTGTCCAAACTGTTAAGAATCGGCGCTTTTTCGGTATTTTTTCGCCTTATCGCACCAATATTCAGCAAGGCAATTTTGTTTCGAAAGAAATGATCTCCCAAGTCAAAGAAGGCATGACAACCGATCAGGTGTCATTTGCACTCGGCACGCCGCTATTGACGGATATGTTTCACGCGAATCGCTGGGATTATGTGTTCCGCCTGCAAAAGGGCAATGGCGAAGTCACCTCAAGCCGCGTCACCGTATACTTTAAAGATAGCCTTGTGAGCCGTGTTGAAGGCGGTAGCGACCTGCCGACCGAGGCCGAATATCTGGCCCGTATTTCAGGCGGTAACAAAGAAGCCAAAAAAGCTACTGAAAATACCGGGATCGCCAAAGATGTGCCGCTGCCTCCTCCTACATCGCCCGTCAAATAACGTATCAGAATAGTCAATCCACGATGAATCAAATGAAAATTGCCGTTGCCGGCGCATCCGGGCGCATGGGTCACATGCTGATCGAAGCCATTCAACAGGCTGAAGATGCCGTGCTGGCAGGAGCGCTGGATGTGGCTACAGCCCCGGGTCTTGGTGCCGACGCAGCAGCGTTTCTGGGCAAACCGGCTGGTGTCCCCATCGAATCCGATCTCGCGGCAGGCT
This sequence comes from Glaciimonas sp. GG7, assembly GCF_052976905.1. Taxonomy (NCBI): domain Bacteria; kingdom Pseudomonadati; phylum Pseudomonadota; class Betaproteobacteria; order Burkholderiales; family Oxalobacteraceae; genus Glaciimonas; species Glaciimonas sp. GG7. The sequence goes on from NZ_JBRIIQ010000011.1 coordinate 52,932, forward strand.
TAACCAATGCTGACTATCTGATTGACTTCACGCGTCCTGAAGGCACGCTCAAGCATTTGGCGTATTGCGCAGAGCATGGCATCAAGATGATTATCGGCACCACCGGCTTTGACGAAGCTGGCAAGGCCGCCATTGCCGCTGCAGCGCAAAAGACCGCCATCCTGTTTGCGCCCAATATGAGCGTCGGCGTCAATGTCACCATGAAATTACTGGAACTGGCCGCGAAGAGTTTTTCGCACGGCTACGACATTGAAATCATCGAAGCGCATCACCGCCATAAAATCGATGCCCCATCCGGGACGGCCTTGAAAATGGGTGAGGTTATTGCCGATGCGCTGGGCCGCAAACTCGATGACGTTGCAGTCTATTCCCGCGAAGGCGTGACCGGCGAGCGCGATCCCTCCTCTATCGGTTTTGCCACCATTCGTGGCGGCGATATCGTAGGCGATCATACGGTGCTGTTTGCCGGCGATGGCGAGCGCGTCGAAATCACACACAAGTCTTCCAGCCGGGTTACTTATGCGCACGGCAGTTTGCGTGCTGCACGCTTCTTGAGCGACAAGGCGACCGGGCTGTATGACATGCAGGATGTGCTTGGCCTGCGTTAAATTATTGCTAGATACTTACGACCCAGCGGTCGCTGTGCCGCTCTATCACTATTCGGATCAACAACATGGATGACAATCTTGGGTTCGCCCACTACTGGGCGCAAGGCGACGCTGTTTCTCACTCTGTGGCGTACCTATTATTACTAATGTCGGTCGTTAGCTGGTTTTACATTCTCTCCAAAGCCTTAAGCTCATGGCGCATCCGCCGCAGTGCATCAGCGCTGGATGGTTTCTGGCAAGCGCCAACACTTAGCGATGCGATTGCCATCATCAAACCTGTTGATACCGAAAACGTCTACGCGCCATTAGCAGAGCAAGCCGCCGATGCTGCGGCCATCAGAACACCAGCGACGGGCAATTCAGCCGCCTCGCTCAATGCGGCAACCGACCTCGGCGAATTAGTCACACGCACCTTACGCCGTGAAATCAATCGTGTTTCATCACGACTGGAAAGCGGATTGACGTTGCTGGCCTCGGTCGGCTCAACCGCGCCGTTCGTGGGTTTGTTTGGCACTGTATGGGGCATTTATCATGCCTTGATGGCCGTCTCGGCGTCCGGCACGGTCCAGATTGATAAAGTTGCCGGGCCGGTTGGTGAAGCGCTGATCATGACCGCGCTTGGTTTGGTCGTCGCCATCCCTGCGGTATTGGCGTACAACGCGTTCACCCGCGTCAATCGGGTCACGCTGGCAGAGCTAGACGCCTTTGCCCACGACTTGCATGCCTATCTGACGACCGGTAGCCGGGTCGGAAATAATTCAAGCACCAACAACTACAGCGATTAATTCAGGACCACAACATGGCATTCGGCGGATTCAACGACAATAAACACTCGGCCCCCATGGCGGACATCAACATCACGCCTATGGTCGACGTGATGTTGGTGCTGCTGGTGATCTTCATCATCACCGCGCCGCTCTTCACGCACGCCGTCAAAGTCGATCTGCCTACCGCCCAATCCGCTCCAGCACCTGAAAAGCCCGAGACAATTGCGCTGTCCATAGACCGTGCCGGAAAAATGTTCTGGAATGATGCGCCTGTTGCAGAAAGCGAACTCCCCGCCCGGCTAATCGCCGCCGCCCGACACCAGCCGCAGCCCGAGTTGCAATTGCGCGCCGATAAAGATACCCGTTATCAAGTATTGGCAGAGGTAATGTCGCTGGCGCAAAATAATGGTCTGACAAAGATTGGTTTCGTGACCGATCCTAAAAATACTCCAGCAACGAAGTAATACCCGCTCTACCGCTAGTCTGCATTTGCCCCCACGCAAGTCCCCGTCGTACACCGGCACCCGAACCAGTATAATCATCGGTTCCGGGTGAAGTTACCCAACGCACCCAACGCCTTCCCACATTCACTGTTAGCCTCATCCACGCCATGCAAGAAAAATACAGCCCGACCGACGTTGAAAAATCGACCCAAGACTATTGGCGCGCTATCGATGCCTACAAAGCCGTCGAACATGCGAAAGACCAGAACGGTCAAGACAAGAAAAAATTTTACGCCTGTTCGATGCTGCCCTACCCATCGGGAAAATTGCACATGGGCCATGTCCGCAATTACACGATTAATGACGTGATGTATCGCTACTTGCGGATGAACAACTACAACGTTCTGATGCCGATGGGCTGGGATGCGTTTGGCATGCCAGCAGAAAACGCGGCGATGGCGAACAACGTGCCACCGGCGCAGTGGACTTACAGCAATATCGAACACATGAAATCGCAGATGCAATCGATGGGCCTTGCCATCGACTGGTCGCGCGAAATGACCGCCTGCAAGCCTGAGTATTACAAATGGAACCAATGGATGTTCCTGAAAATGCTCGAAAAAGGCATCATTTACAAAAAAACCGGGACCGTGAATTGGGACCCGCTAGACAAGACCGTATTGGCTAACGAACAAGTCATCGATGGTCGCGGCTGGCGTTCCGGCGCGCTGATTGAAAAGCGTGAAATCCCGATGTATTACGCCAAAATCACCGATTACGCCGAAGAATTACTCGATCACGTCGAGACCAAATTACCCGGCTGGCCAGAGCGCGTGCGCCTGATGCAAGCCAACTGGATCGGCAAATCAACCGGCGTACGCTTTGCCTTTCCGCACAAAATCACCGAAGACGGCCAGTTGATTCAGGACGGCAAGTTATGGGTATTTACTACCCGCGTCGATACGATCAAAGGCGTGACCTTTTGCGTCGTCGCCCCTGAACACGCGCTCGCCACCTTCGCCGCCAAAACCAATCCTGAACTGACTGAGTTCATCGCCGAATGCAAAAAAGGCGGCGTAGCCGAAGCTGACATGGCAGTCATGGAAAAGAAAGGTATGCCGACCGGCCTCTACGTTTCACATCCATTAACCGGTCAACAAGTTGAAGTCTGGGTCGGTAATTACGTCTTAATCACCTACGGCGACGGCGCTGTGATGGGTGTACCGGCACATGATGAGCGCGATTTTGCCTTTGCGCAAAAATACGTACTCCCGATTCGTCCCGTGATTGCGGTAGAAGGCAAAACTTACTCGACCGAAAGCTGGCACGACTGGTATTCCGATAAAGAAAACGGTCGTTGTGTCGATTCCGGCAAATATGACGGTATGAAGTTTGAACAAGCCGTTGACGCCATCGCCGCCGACCTCGCTGCACACGGTTTAGGCGAGAAGAAAATCACCTACCGCCTGCGCGATTGGGGTATTTCGCGCCAACGCTATTGGGGCACACCCATTCCGATCATCCATTGCGACGATTGCGGCGATGTCCCTGTTCCAGAAAAAGACTTGCCCGTCCTGTTGCCGGAAGATTGCGTACCCGACGGTAGCGGCAATCCGCTTAACAAGCATGAAAAGTTTTTGCACGTAGACTGCCCAAGCTGCGGCAAACCCGCACGGCGCGAAACCGACACGATGGATACCTTTGTCGATTCATCCTGGTATTACATGAAGTACACATCGCCCGGTACCGACACGATGGTCGATGCCCGTAACGATTACTGGATGCCGATGGATCAATACATCGGCGGTATCGAGCACGCCGTATTGCATCTGCTGTACGCCCGCTTCTGGACCAAGGTGATGCGCGATTTCGGACTGGTGAAGTTTGATGAACCGTTCACCAATTTGCTCACGCAAGGCATGGTGCTCAACGAAACCTACTATCGCGAAGAAGCCAACGGCAAGAAAAACTGGCACAACCCGGAAGATGTGGTGCTGACTTTTGATGATAAAGGTCGCCCACTGTCGGCCATCCTGAAATCGGATGGTCAGCCGGTCGCCATTGGCGGCACTGAAAAGATGTCGAAATCGAAAAATAACGGTATCGACCCACAAGCCCAAATCGATCAATACGGCGCTGATACTGCGCGTCTGTTCACGATGTTTGCGTCGCCGCCGGAGCAAACGCTGGAATGGTCAAACGCTGGCGTCGAAGGCGCGAACCGCTTCTTGCGCCGGGTCTGGAGTTTTAGCTACGCGCAAGCAGCAAACATACGCCCGGACAAAAATACGCCATTGACCGATCTGCCAGCCACGCTCAAAACCTTGCGCCGTGAAGTGCACAAAATTTTGCAGCAAGCCGACCATGATCTGAAACGGATTCAATACAACACTGTCGTCTCGGCCTGCATGAAAATGCTCAACACCTTAGAAGCAGCCAAGCTTGACACCTCCGCGCTGAGTAATGCAGTGCTAACAGAATGTCTCTCGATTTTCTTACGCGTACTCAACCCCGTCGCGCCGCATATTACGCACACGCTGTGGCAAGAGCTTGGCTTCGCTAAGGTGCATGGCGACATCCTCGACGCAAGCTGGCCGCAGGTTGACGCCACAGCGCTGGAGCAAAGCGAAATCGAAATGATGATTCAGGTCAACGGTAAACTGCGCGGTAGCATTATCGTCGCCAAAGACACTGACAAAGCCACGGTTGAAGCGCTCGCGCTGGCCCATGAAAATGTGCAAAAGTATCTCGATGGCGCGCCAAAGAAAGTCATCGTTGTGCCGGGAAAACTCATCAATATCGTGGCTTAATCCAAACCACTAACTGTTCCGGGCTAACCCACGTATCAACGGGTTAGCCCGAACATCGCACTCCGTCCCGCATCTTTGAAACAAGGAATCTCTGTATGACGCGTATTTCCAACAGCCGCCTACCCTTTTTTCGCTGGTCGATCATCATCGCCACCGCCACCTTGCTGGCCGCGTGCGGCTTCCATTTACGCGGCGCGGTCACTTTGCCATTCAAGTCGATTTATCTGGGCAGCGCTACCGCTACGCCATTAGGTATCGAGTTAAAGCGCAACATTATCGCCAGCGGCACCACCATCGTATTGGATAAAGAGCAAGGTGCCGAAGCGATTATGGAAGTGCTTTCACAAAGTCAGCAAAAAGTTATTCTGGCCCTCAACAGTCAAGGCCGTGCGCGTGAATACATGCTGTATTCCAAATTTTCGTTTCGCATAAGAGACGCGCAACAGAAGGAGCTGATGGCACCAACCGAGATCACACTCAAGCGCGATATCAGCTATAGCGAATCACAGGAGTTGTCAAAAATCCCCGAAGAAGCGCTACTGTATCGCGACATGCAAACCGATCTGGTGCGACAAATTTTGCGACGTCTGGCAGCTATTAAACCTGCGGAGAAAAACAGCAATGTAGTACCAGTAGTCATACCGCCCGGCACCTCAGTACCATCGACAACACCACCTGCGCCACCAGCGCAATAACGAGGCTCAGGCATGCAACTGCGGATTGACGCCCTTGACGCTCACCTGGCCAAAACAATGGCCCCGCTGTACGTCATCACCAGCGACGAGCACCTGCTGGCGCTCGAAGCTGCGGATAAAATTCGTAAAAGTGCACGCGCTAACGGCTGCTCGGAACGCGACGTCTTAATCGTTGATCGCAGTTTTAAATGGGGCGAGTTACAGGCAGCAAATCAATCGCAATCACTATTCGGCGACAAAAAACTCATCGAATTGCGCATCCCGACCGGCAAGCCGGGTAAGGATGGCGGTCAGGCCTTGCAGCAATATGCCGCCTCGCTCAACCCGGATAACGTCACCATTGTCACGCTCCCAAAGCTGGATTGGGCAACCCAAAAAGCGGCGTGGGTGGCGTCGTTGCAGCAGACCAGCGTGTATATAGATATCCCGCAAGTTGAGCGCTCCCAATTGCCCAACTGGATCGGCGTGCGCATGGCTAGACAGCAACAAAGCACCGATCGGCAGTCGCTTGATTTTATTGCGGATCGGGTTGAGGGCAATTTGTTGGCGGCGCATCAGGAAATTCAAAAACTGGCATTGCTGCATCCGCCGGGCAAGCTGAGTTTTGAGGCGGTCCACGATGCCGTGCTCAATGTCGCCCGCTATGATGTTTTTAAGTTGAACGAGGCCATGCTTGCCGGTGATATTCCACGTCTGGTACGGATGATCGACGGCCTCAAAGGCGAAGGCGAAGCGCTGCCGCTGGTGCTGTGGGCAATCTCGGAAGAGTGCCGTACCTTATTAAAATTAAAATCAGGCATGACCCAAGGCCGTCCGCTCGGTGTGCTGTTGAAGGAATACCGCATCTGGGGACCGCGCGAACGTTTAATGGAACCGGCGTTACGACGTTTATCTCTGACAACATTAGAAGCTGCCTTACAACAAGCCGCCCAGATCGACAAAATGGTCAAAGGCTTACGCGCTAAAGCGTTCGCTGGTGACGCATGGGATGCCTTGCTGCAATTGGGGCTGAAAGTTGCCCGCTCTTAGCTGTATATTGCAGGTTAGGGCACCATACAGCCAGCCAGACCACTCTTTCGACAAAGCAAACAATCATCATGGATATTCAACACTACATCACCGACGTTGGTCAGCGCGCCCGTGCGGCATCGCGCTTGATGGCGCGCGCTGATACGGCCGTCAAAAATCGTGCGCTGACACTGATCGCCCAGGCGATCGGCCGCGATGCAAAAATATTGCACGCCGCCAATCAAAAAGATCTGGAAGCGGCACGCGCTAGTGGACTGGAAGACGCGATGCTCGATCGCCTGACCTTATCCGACAAAGCCATCGCGACCATGATCGAAGGTTTGCTGCAAATTGTTGCCCTGCCTGACCCGATCGGCGAGATTTCAGACATGAAATATCGTCCCACCGGGATTCAGGTTGGCCAAATGCGCGTACCACTCGGGGTCATTGGCATCATTTATGAAGCACGACCGAATGTCACGATAGACGCGGCCGGTTTATGTATTAAAAGTGGCAATGCAACGATTTTACGCGGCGGCTCGGAAGCCATTCACTGCAATCAGGCATTGGCAAAACTGGTCAAAGAAGGATTGGATGGCGCTGGTTTGCCCAGCGACGCCGTCCAGGTGATTGAAACCACCGATCGCGCAGCCGTAGGGGCTTTAATTAGCATGCCTGAATATGTTGATGTCATCATCCCACGCGGTGGCAAAGGCCTCATCGCACGTCTGATCAAAGAATCCAAAGTGCCGATGATCAAACATCTGGACGGGATTTGCCATGTCTACATTGACGATACGGCAGATCCGGAAAAAGCCCTGAAGATCGCCTTCAACGCCAAATGCCATCGCTACGGCACCTGCAATACGATGGAAACATTGTTAGTCGCGCGTGCCATTGCACCGCAAGTGTTGCCCGAACTGGCGCATTTATATCGCACCAAAGATGTCGAGCTGCGCGCCGATGCTGAGGCTGGCAAGATATTGCGTGCCTGCGGCTATCCGCATTTAAGTGCCGCCACTGAAGAAGACTGGAGTACAGAATATCTGGCCGCGATTCTTGCAGTCAAAATTGTGGCCGATATGGATGAGGCGATTACGCACATCAATCATTATTCATCGCATCACACTGACAGCATCGTGACTGAAAATTACTCTCGGTCGATGCGCTTCTTGCGTGAGGTTGATTCGGCCTCGGTCATTGTGAATGCATCTACGCGCTTTGCCGATGGCTTCGAGTTTGGACTAGGCGCTGAAATCGGCATTTCGAATGACAAATTACATGCCCGCGGCCCAGTCGGACTCGATGGCCTGACATCGCTGAAATATGTCGTGTTTGGTCACGGCGAAGTACGCACCTGACTATCATCAAATTACCGTCCACTCCCGGATCTCACCCACAAGGATAACTTCATGCTTTGGATTAAAGCCCTACACATCGTCTTCGTCGTTTCATGGTTTGCAGGCTTGTTTTATTTGCCACGCATCCTCGTCAATCTGGCACAGGAAACCGAATCGGTTGCAACGCAGCGACTATTGTTGATGGCGCGCAAACTGTATCGCTTCATGACGCCGCTGGCGATCGGGACCATTATCTTTGGTGCATGGTTGTGGATGGGCTATGGTATCGGCATGGGGCCAGGCAATGCCTGGATGCACGCAAAATTACTTCTGGTTGTTGTATTGATCGGCTATCACCACGCTTGTGGCAGCATGCTCAAAAAATTCGAATTGGGAACGAACAAACGCAGCCACGTCTGGTTTCGCTGGTTCAATGAAGTGCCGGTCATTGTATTGCTGGCTATCGTTATTCTCGTTGTCGTTAAGCCGTTTTAAATCGCGCTGCCAAGGAATTGTGATGAGCAAAATCTGTGAATATTATTTCGCGCCCCAGTCGCCATTTGCCTATCTTGGCCATGCTCGACTGACGGCCTTAGCCAGGCAATATGGCGTGAAAATCACATTAAAGCCATTCGATCTGTCAAAAGTACTCAGTATCTCCGGCGGCTTACCACTAGCGAAACGCGCACCACAACGACAGGCGTACCGACTGCAAGAGCTACAACGCTGGAGCGAGTATTTAAAGGTGCCGCTCAATTTGCAGCCGACCTACTTCCCGGTGCATAGCGACGAAGCCGCCAAGCTCATCATCGCCACCCAACTCGCGCATGGCACCCAAGCGGCGCTGGACCTGACCGCCGCCATCATGCGCGCGGTCTGGGCGGAAGACAAAAATATCGCAGACGCCGATACCCTGATCGCCTTGGCAACTGCGCTCGATTACGACGGTAAGACCTTGCTCAAATCCGCCGACACCGCCAGCGTGGAGGCAGAATTTGTGCGATTTACGGATGAAGCCATTGCCGCCAATGTATTTGGCGCGCCTTGGTACGTCGTTGATGGCGAGGGTTACTGGGGTCAGGACCGACTTGATTTGGTCGAGCGGGCTTTTGCCAAATAAGATGATGTAAATAGCACTATTCCAGCCCTATTTTTTAGTAGTAGACAAGCAGCACCAAGTAACACGACGGCTATGCACACTAGCGTAAATAGTCATTTCACCCGCTATCCCCCTTGAAGAGATAGCTAACGGATAAAGAGATCCCCTCATGGCACACGCACTCACCGCACAATCATCAACCTCAAAACATTCCTATTTTTGTCCCTGTCCTCGTGGACTTGAGGCTGCACTCGCTGAAGAAATTAACGAGATTGCACAACTGGCCGCACCGACAATCACGCTCAAGGTTCACAATCAAGTTCCGGGCGGCGTGCACTGCTCCGGTTTGCTCAGCGATGCCTGGCGTATCAATCTGCACTCACGTATTGCCAGCCGCGTATTGATGCGTCTGGCGCACGGGTCGTATAAAACTGAAAATGATATTTACGATACCGCGCTGGAGCAAGAGTGGGAAAACTGGTTCAACGTTGACCACACCATACGCGTCGATATCACGGCCATCAAATCGCCCTTGCGCAGCCTGGAATTCACCACGCTGAAGATCAAAGACGCGATCTGCGACCGTTTTCGCGACATCTGCAACGAGCGCCCATCGGTCGATACCCACACTCCGGACATGCGCATCGTCGGCTTTTTAGACGCGCATAGTTTCACGCTCTATCTGGATACCTCTGGCGAAGCGCTCTTCAAACGCGGCTGGCGCGCTGAAACCGGCGATGCGCCGCTACGCGAAAACCTTGCCGCCGGACTTCTGCGCACCGCGGGCTGGAAACCGGGCACGGTCTTGTTCGATCCGATGTGCGGCTCTGGCACCATTTTGATCGAAGCGGCACAAATTCTGGCCGGCATCCCCTCCGGTGCCCGGCGCGCCTTCGCTTTTGAGAAATTTCACGGTTTTGACATTGCCGAATGGCAAGCGATCAAAGGGGCGATTAAGCCAAATCCAATGCCGCTCACACCGACCATTTTCGGCAGTGATATTTCCGGCGATATGGTCGCAATGACCGCCGAAAATCTACGCAACGCCGGCATCCTTTTTGAAGTCCCGCTAAAGCAGATTGAGGCGCAGGAAGTACGGCCACCGAACGAGCTCAGCGCAAGCGGCGGCATCATGTTGACCAATCCTCCCTATGGGGAGCGGATTGGCGTGCGTGGTGACAGTACGCTAACCACGGATGACTTATTCAATGAGTTCTTCAATGCCTTAGGAAATACGCTCAAACAACGCTTCGCTGGCTGGACCGTATTTCTCTTCACTGCTGACCTGACTTTGCCGAAATTACTCCGTCTTAAAGAAGCGCGCAAAACACCATTTTTTAACGGCGCACTGGAATGCCGCTTATTCCGCTTTGATATGGTGGCGGGCTTCAACCGTCGTGAAGCGGCTAAGCCTAAGGAGTAAAGTTGCAATATCGGTAGTATTTACATCATAAAAAAGCGCCATCAAATTTGATTTGATGGCGCTTTTTTTGACTCAGCTGGAATGGCTCCCGCTTATCAAAAGATACCCCCCTCAAATCAATTCAGATTTGAGTATATTTTTGTTGACGAGAAGAAAATAGAAACATCTTTTTTAGAAAAACTATGGGGAAGATAGTAAAACCACTTGCAATCCCGGATTAAATAGCTAATAATCTTAATAAGAATTGTTCGCATTTACATAAAGGACTATTATGGGCCACTCGTTACAGCGCGCAAAGGAATACTCGGAAGGTGATAAATCGTCCGTTCAAGGCGTCACCCAAGCAGCCAGACCAATAACCCGTATTAGCAGTCGTGAGTTGTTCCAGCAAATGCGTGAATTGGAAATCGACCACGGCGGTCGAATTTATAAATTACGACTGACGCAATTAAATAAATTGATTTTGACGGCTTAAACCTTAAGCAAGCAGCCGAGATAGGCTGCTAGTTACTTATAGGACTTACGCCAAATCGTTCCAGCAAGGCAGACTGATGAAGACATTACTAAGTACGGCAAGGAAGGATAACGCCGCTGGGGCGATTTTGCGTAAGTTCTACTTATAAGGAGCATTCGATGGTCACCACAGTCAATGATGAATTAATCGCCCCCAACGAGGCTTCAACACAACCGGCGCTACTCGTTTCAGCGGTATTGCATCTGATGTCGCATTACACGGCCCATCATCAGACGATGCAGCCAGAGTCACGCGGCTGCACCAAACTGGCCTCAGTCATTGAGCGACATTTGAAGGCATTAGCAGCGCTTCCTAACCTGGCGCCAATATTGCAAATCACTTGCCAACAACTATCAGAACAATGGGCCACATTAGTCGAACGCAGCATGCCACGACCGGAAAAATACAGCCTGTTTAACCGCTTAGTGAGCGGCGCTCGCAGCACCTGAAATCGCGCTTATTTCGCGCTTCATTATTAATATCAACTCTTATTAGTAGTAAGGTAAAAAATGATTGTTTGTGTTTGTAACAACGTATCCGAACGAAAAATACGCCATGCCGTCAGTTCAGGCATGGTCTCTATGCGCGAGCTGCGGGAAAATCTGGGAGTCGCTGATAACTGCGGAAAATGTCATTCATGCGCAAAGAACGTTTTGCAAGAATGTCTCGAAAACAACGTCCCGACAGCACATCGTCATTTGCACGCGTTAATATTCCAACCGATGCCTGCCATCGCATAAAGTAGTCATCGTAAATGAGCGCAATAATGCCGTCGTCAACACCGTACGTCTCCGAAATTGCATGGCATCAAATTAAACGTATTGGAAAACGTATCGGGCCGCTAGGCGCGATTATTTTGTTACACATTGGCTTCTTCATCGCTCTAAAAAGTGGTCTGATTCATCAAACCATACAGGCCGTTCCGAAAGAAGTGTTTGCCACCTTCATTACCCAGGAACGCGCGCCCGAGCCAACACCGCCCAAACCCCAACCCGCTCCAAAAACTGTTGCGGTCGTGAAGAAAAACATCACTCCACCGCGTCCAACCCCGGTTGTTGTCAACACGACGCCGTCGGAAAATGCTATTTCGGTTCCGGTACCAGCGCCACAGCCTCCACAACCGGAAGCACCCGCAGCGGCCGCTGCACCAGTTGCAGCCCCGGCAGCACCCTCGGCACCACGCACGATTAGTTCTGGCGTTGAGTACATTCGTCCTCCTAGCCCTGAATATCCTGCCGCCGCCAAACGCATGGGGGAACAGGGCAAAGTCGTCATGCGTGTGCTCGTCAACGAAAAAGGCCGGGCCGAACGCGTCGAGATACAAAAAAGCTCTGGTTCAAGACGTCTCGACGACGCCGCTCAGGAGGCACTGATGCGCGCATTGTTCAAGCCGTATATGGAGGATGGTAAAGCGATGCCGGTATATGCCATCGTCCCCATCAACTTTCAGCTTTCGAATTAATATTCCATAGGACTTACGCAACAAGTCTGCAACATTGCGTGCGTACTCACGTGATGTGCGCCGTACCATATCAACGATCATTTTTACAGAAACAAAGGAATCATCATGGAAGTAAGTCCGTACGGTTTAGAAGCGCTCTGGTCACAGGGCGATTTTGTTATTAAAAGTGTTGCTGTACTGTTGGTGATTATGTCGATCTCTTCCTGGTACGTCATTTTGACCAAGGCATTGCAAATTTTGAAGTTACAAAAAGCTGCCGATGCTGCAGGACACCAATTCTGGGATACGACCAATCTGCCTGACGGGATTGCCACACTCGGCACAGAAAATCCCTTCGCCGAAGTCGCCCAGGCAGGAGTTGTCGCCATGCGTCATCACACCGCTCACAGCGGTCATTTGCACGATCAACTCTCTACTAGCGACTGGGTAACGTTGTCCTTGCGCCAAGCCATAGACGAAGCCTCCAGCAAGCTGCAAACCGGCATGGCCGTATTGGCCTCAGTGGGCTCCACAGCACCGTTCGTCGGCCTGTTTGGCACCGTATGGGGTATTTATCACGCGCTAGTCGCCATTGGCACGTCCGGCCAGGCAAGCATCGACAAGGTCGCCGGACCGGTCGGCGAATCATTGATCATGACAGCGCTCGGTTTGGCCGTCGCCATTCCGGCAACGTTTGGCTACAACGCACTGGTGCGCGGCAATAAAACCATTATTGCCAAGCTCAATAAATTCGGTTTTGATCTGCATGCATTATTTGTTACCGGCTCACGCGCCGATACTAACAAAGGCGGCAGTGGCGGTACTGAAAATACGCCCTCTAAGCTCGTTGCTGTGAAAGGTGCATGATGGCAATGGGTTCCCTGTCCGATTCGGACGACGACTTTAATCCAGAGATCAACACCACGCCATTAGTTGATGTGATGCTGGTGTTGTTAATCATCTTTATTATGACCATTCCGGTGATGAATCACGCCGTCAAAATCGACTTGCCACGCGCGACCAACCAGCCCGATCAAGTCAAGCCGGAGAGCATCAATCTCTCGATTGACAGCGCTGGCAAGGTCTATTGGAATGACGAGATAGTTGACCGTGATCAATTGCAAGTACGGATTGCTACAGCGGCAAAAATTGAACCGCAGCCGGAATTGCATTTACGCGCCGAACGCACCACCGAATACGAAAAAATTGCGCAAGTAATGGCTGCCGCGCAATCTGGAGGACTCGGAAAAATTGGTTTTGTAACAGATCCTGATGCTAAATAAGTAGCGCAAAACGGTCGGATAAATCAGTCCTTAGTTTTCGATAAAGCCTTTGCATGCTTCCGTATGCAAAGGCTTTATGCTGTGCGCGTCAGATGCATCGGGCAGGGCCCTTTTCAGTAGGCCCACCACATTGAGTAGCCCAACGCCGATGAGTAATTTTGCTGTCTTAAATAAGAGTAAGAATGATTCCTGCTAATGAATGATGAAAAAGCTCAGTGCCTGGGCTATCATTGCGTTTTTTAGACAGTAAGGGTTATGCCCATTGGTCATACCACCTCCTTACCGTCCCCCGCTATCTTCGAGAGGCTCTCATGCAAGGCGACAAAAACATCATTAAACTGCTCAATGCGCAGTTAACCAACGAACTCTCAGCCGTGAATCAATACTTTCTGCACGCGCGCATGTACAAACACTGGGGCTTGGAAAAGCTTGGTAAGAAAGAATATGAAGAGTCGATCGGTGAAATGAAGCATGCTGATCGTCTGATTGATCGCATTCTGATGCTCGATGGCCTGCCTAATTTACAAGCGCTGCACAAACTCATGATTGGCGAGAACACGCCAGAAATGTTGGCATGCGATCTGAAGTTGGAGCAAGCTGCACAAAAGACCGTGAAAGAAGGCGTTGCGGTATGCGAGGCGGCGGGCGACTATGTTTCGCGCGAACTATTCAAAGATATCCTTGATGACACTGAGGAACACATCGACTGGTTAGAAACCCAAATCGACCTGATCGATAAAGTCGGCCTGCAAAACTACCTGCAAAGTCAGATCGCTGCCTAACTCGGCAAGCATTACGCCAACACTAACATTTTCTCTTTGTAAATCAGACGCGTTGGCGAGATTCAGTTCTAAGTAAAGCCGCATAATTGGTACTAAACGATTATGCGGACTTACTTATACCAGCTCAACCTAATGACTGTATCAACGCGATCAAGAGTTGATGCACGACTCTTAGCAAAATCAGTAATACCAAAGGGGATAAGTCTACATTTCCCAATAATGGAATAATCCGACGTATCGGTCCCAACAACGGCGCATTCAACGCACGTACAAATGGCGCTAATGGTGCCTGCGGATTTACCCAGCTAAAAATTGCCTCGATAATCAACAGTGCGATCAAACCATAAAAAACCCACTGAAGAAACAGCAGCGCTGCCAACACGAACAAAACTCCGGGACTCAATGCCGAGACAAAAGCGAGTTGTAAGGCAATGCAGACTACCGCCACCAGTAACGCACCGAGCAGACTGGCCCAGTCATAGCCGCTAAATCCCGGTAGCACTTTGCGCATTGGGCGCACCATCCAGTCCGATATCGTAAAAATAAACTGCGCCACTTGCTGCGGCGGACGCACGCGCACGGCTTGAATCCAGAAACGCAATAACAAAACGCCGCCCAATACGCTGGCAGCGGTCTCAATAATCAATGAAAAAATATTCTGCAGCACGATGTTTTCTCTCTTTTCAGATGAAGCGGGACATTGCATTTCCATACCAACGCTACGACTGCAACATGAGCGCTGGAGCACATCATGACGCAAAGACGATGAAGATGAAAACGAAATTGCTATGCAAAATGCATCAGCTTCTACTTTGCATTAAACAGGGGACCATTAACGCCCGGTAAAAAAACAAAAAACCCGCTGATGACACAAGGCCATACAGCGGGTAGTACGCTTGAAATTAACCAAGCCGTCCTCCGACGCACGAACAATTACGGACGTGGACCAGTTGGAAACGGCCAAGCTGCGGCAGGATTAAGTACCGTTTTGACTGCCGAATCAGCGACTGGTTTAGCTACAGCCTTCTTAACGGCTGGCTTTTTAACAGCAGGTTTCGCTGCTGGCTTCACCGCTGGCGCTGCTTTAACTACTGTTTTAGCAGCTGGCTTGGCGACCGCTTTAGCTGCTGGTTTCGCTGCTGGTTTCGCTGCTTTAGCTGCCGGCTTTACTACCGCTTTAACCACTGGCTTTTTAGCGACAGGTTTTACCGCTGCTTTGGCTACTGGCTTCTTAGCGACAGGTTTTGCTGCTGCTTTTGCTACCGGTTTCTTCGCGACAGGTTTTACTGCTGCTTTTGCTACCGGTTTCTTCGCGACAGGTTTTACTGCTGCTTTTGCTACCGGCTTCTTAGCGACAGGTTTTGCTGCTGCTTTTGCTACCGGTTTCTTCGCGACAGGTTT
>NZ_JBRIIQ010000012.1:0-68480 GCF_052976905.1 Glaciimonas sp. GG7
ACATGCTGCGCCAAATTGCGATTTCTAAAACCGAACCCGGCGACGAAAACAATCATCGCAGACTGTGCTCAGCATTACCGACTTCACCGACCGTTGCACGACATTCAATGTGAACACGTCGAACTTCACCGGAACGCAGGCGAACCTGAGCGTAAATTCCTTCGCGCGCCATTAACACTACGCCTGCACCAGCTGTACGCGCCATTTGAGCGCCTTTACCTGGAAGCATTTCTACGCAATGAATAATAGTACCGACTGGAATATTGCGAATTGGCAAGCAATTACCAGACTTGATCGTTGCTTGTGAACCATTCATTACTTGATCGCCTACCGCCATGCCTTTAGTTGCAATGATGTAATGACGCTCACCATCTGCATAACATAACAAAGCAATATTCGCTGTACGGTTAGGATCGTATTCAATACGTTCCACTCGCGCTGGAATACCATCCTTGGTCCGCTTAAAATCAATTACGCGATAATGCTGCTTATGACCACCGCCAATGTGGCGAGTAGTGATGTGACCGTTATTATTACGGCCAGCAGTTTTCGATTTCTTCTCGATCAGAGCCGCAAATGGACGGCCTTTGTACAGGTCGGGATTAACGACCTTGACCATTCCACGGCGACCTGGCGAGGTTGGTTTTACTTTAACGAGTGCCATTATTTAGCCTCCTCGGTGAAGTTAATCTCTTGACCCGGCTTCAAGCATACGAATGCGCGACGAGTATGATTACGACGACCATTGAATTTACCGGAACGCTTTTGCTTGCCGATACGGTTAGCAACTTGTACCGACTCAACCTGCACTTTGAAGAGTAATTCGACAGCAGCCTTAACTTCTAATTTAGTAGCGTCTGGTGCGATACGGAAAACGACTTGCTCGTTTTTTTCCGCAACAAACGTTGCCTTTTCGGAAATTACCGGAGCTAACAGCACTTTCATCAAGCGCTCTTCGCTATGTTTAACTAATGCGTTCATGCCAGCATCTCCTCAATCTTGGCCAATGCCAACTTGGTGATCAAGATCTTCTTGTAGAAAACCAGAGAAACTGGATCAGCATGACGTGGCTCACATACCAGTACACCCGGCAAGTTACGCGCAGCCAACAACAGGTTTTCTTCCAGGTTGTCAGTAATGATCAACACAGAATCTAGACCCATCTCTTTTAGCTTTTGCGACAGCAGCTTAGTCTTTGGAGCCTCTACCGAAAAATTCTCGACGACCGACAAACGACCTTCGCGTGCTAACTGAGACAAAATCGAGCAGATACCTGCGCGATACATCTTCTTGTTAACTTTATGCGAAAAATTTTCATCAGGTGAGTTCGGGAAAATACGACCACCGCCACGCCACAAAGGTGATGACGACATACCGGCACGAGCACGCCCGGTACCTTTTTGACGCCATGGCTTCTTGGTTGTGTGATGAACTTCTTCACGATCTTTTTGCTTACGGTTACCGCTACGAGCGTTAGCCTGATAAGCGACGACGACTTGGTGAATGAGCGCCTCATTGTAGTCACGACCGAAAATAGTATCCGGAGCAACAACATTCGAAGCAGCTTGTCCTTGGTCATTCAGGAGCTTGAGTTCCATGAATTAGGCTCCCTTCTTTGCTTTGACTTTAACAGCAGGCATCACGACAACTTGACCGTTCTTTGCACCTGGAACCGCACCCTTAACCATCAGCAGTTGACGCTCAGCGTCAACACGTGCGATTTCGAGATTTTGCGTGGTTACAGTAACGTCACCCATGTGACCGGTCATACGCTTACCAGGGAAAACACGACCTGGATCCTGCGCCATACCGATGGAACCTGGAACATTATGTGAACGGGAGTTACCGTGGGTAGCGCGACCGGATGAGAAGTTGTAACGCTTGATAACACCAGCGTAACCCTTACCGATTGAAGTACCCTGCACATCGACCTTTTGACCGACTTCGAATAAGCTTGCTGCGACTACATCGCCAGCTTTTAATTCGGAGGCTTTAACAGAATCGATACGGAATTCTCTTAGGATGGTACCAGCTTCTACACCAGCTTTGGCATAGTGACCGGCTGCAGCTTTATTCACGCGTGAAGCGCGACGCTGACCGAATGCAACTTGAACAGCGGTATAACCGTCTGTTTCAGGCGTTTTGATTTGAGTCACACGATTGTTCGATACGTCTACTACAGTAACAGGGATTGATTCCCCATCATCCGTAAAGATGCGCATCATTCCAACCTTGCGACCAACAAGGCCTAGGCTCATTGTTTTCTCCATTCCCACCTACGATTGGGCGGGGCTGATGTTGTACTACTAAATACGTGTGAAAGTGGAATCCACAACCACACCGAAGTCGGCAAGTATATCCGGGATAAAATTTATTTGCAACACCAAGTTGATCATGGTATGCAGTGAATTTTCCCGACTACGTTTTTACAACAATTGCATTGCAATTGTTGTCTTAGAAAATTATTGCAACTTAATTTCTACATCAACGCCAGCTGGCAAATCTAACTTCATCAATGCATCGACAGTCTTATCTGTAGGATCAACGATATCCATCAAACGTTGATGCGTGCGGATTTCGAATTGATCGCGCGAAGTTTTATTGACGTGGGGCGAACGCAAAACGTCAAAACGTTGAATGCGTGTTGGCAAAGGTACTGGACCCTTAACAACAGCACCAGTGCGCTTTGCTGTATCAACGATTTCTTGCGCAGATTGGTCGATCAGGCGATAGTCAAACGCTTTTAGGCGAATGCGGATTTTTTGATTTGGAGCAGACATGATTTTCCTTTAAAGAACGACCCTTGAATGAATAGCCATCCAAGGTATATTTAAATACAATTTTATCCGGCAAGAAACCGGATAAGCACACCTTATGATTTATCAGCCAATATCTTAGCAACAACACCAGCACCAACCGTACGACCACCTTCACGGATAGCGAAGCGTAGGCCTTCTTCCATCGCGATTGGGTTGATTAACATCACGGTAATCGAAACGTTATCGCCCGGCATCACCATTTCTTTACCTTCTGGCAACTCGATCGAGCCAGTCACATCCGTTGTACGGAAGTAAAACTGTGGACGGTAGTTGTTGAAGAATGGAGTATGACGACCGCCTTCATCTTTCGACAACACATAGATCTCGCCAGTGAAATGCTTATGCGGCTTGATCGAACCCGGCTTAGCCAATACTTGACCACGTTCAACATCTTCACGCTTAGTACCGCGCAACAGAATACCAACGTTATCACCAGCCATACCTTGATCCAGCAACTTACGGAACATTTCAACGCCAGTACATGTCGTCTTTTGTGTGTCGCGGATGCCGATGATTTCCAGTTCTTCGCCCACTTTGACAATGCCGCGCTCAATACGACCGGTCACAACTGTACCGCGGCCTGAAATCGAGAACACATCTTCCACCGGCAACAAGAACGCACCATCAACAGCACGCTCTGGCGTAGGAATATAGCTGTCCAATGCATCGGCCAACTTCATAATCGACTCTTCACCCAATGGACCTTTGTCGCCTTCCAATGCCAGCTTAGCTGAACCTTGGATAATTGGCAGGTCGTCGCCTGGGAATTCATACTTGACCAATAACTCACGCACTTCCATTTCAACCAGCTCAAGCAGCTCTGCATCGTCGACCATGTCGCATTTGTTCAGGTACACAATGATGTACGGAACACCAACTTGACGCGCCAACAAAATGTGCTCACGCGTTTGTGGCATAGGACCGTCTGCCGCCGAACACACCAGAATCGCACCATCCATTTGCGCCGCGCCAGTAATCATGTTTTTCACATAATCAGCATGGCCTGGGCAGTCAACGTGTGCATAGTGACGGTTTTGTGTTTCGTACTCTACGTGCGATGTATTAATCGTAATACCGCGCGCCTTTTCTTCCGGGGCTGAATCAATTGTATTGAAGTCGCGCAAATCGCCACCAAACTTCAACGTCAACACTTTTGAGATCGCTGCTGTCAAGGTTGTCTTACCATGATCAACGTGGCCAATCGTGCCCACATTCACGTGCGGCTTGGTCCGCTCAAATTTACTTTTTGCCATTTTATCATTCCTTCAAAAGAGCGATTATTTAATAAGATACTAGAATTATTTAAGGCCAATACCAACCTCTTCCAAGGTAGGCATTAGACCGTATTACTTAGTCTTCGATGTCACGATTGCGTCGATAATATTTTTCGGCGCTTCGGAGTAATGTTTAAATTCCATCGAGTATGTTGCGCGACCTTGAGTAGCCGAACGCAACGAAGTCGAGTAACCAAACATCTCCGACAATGGCACTTCAGCCTTGATGATCTTGCCGCCACCGCCCTCAATCTCATCCATCCCTTGGACCATACCGCGACGAGATGACAAATCACCCATCACTGTACCGGCATAATCTTCTGGCGTTTCGACTTCAACAGCCATCATTGGCTCTAAAATGACTGGGCTAGCCTTGCGACACCCGTCTTTGAACGCCATCGAAGCAGCCATTTGGAACGCATTCTCATTCGAGTCAACATCATGGTATGAACCAAAGAACAGCGTAACCTTGACATCAACAACTGGATAACCCGCCAAAACACCTGCAGTTAGCGTTGCACGAACACCTTTTTCTACTGCCGGAATGTATTCGCGCGGAACAGTTCCACCCTTAATTGCATCAATGAATTCAAAGCCTTTACCAGGAGCTTGCGGCTCGATCTTCAGTACTACGTGACCATATTGTCCACGGCCACCAGACTGCTTAACGAATTTTCCTTCACTTTCTTCGCAAACTTTACGGATCGTTTCACGATACGCAACTTGTGGCTTACCGACAGTCGCTTCGACGCCAAACTCACGGCGCATGCGATCTACAATAATATCCAGATGCAATTCGCCCATACCGGCAATAATCGTTTGACCCGATTCTTCGTCAGTCTTTACTCGGAATGATGGATCTTCTGCTGCCAAACGATTCAGTGCCAAGCCCATTTTTTCTTGATCTTGCTTAGTCTTTGGCTCAACTGCCTGCGAAATCACCGGCTCAGGAAATATCATCCGCTCCAGAACCACAATCGCACTCGGATCGCACAATGTATCGCCTGTAGTTGTATCTTTCAATCCAACGACCGCAGCGATATCGCCTGCCAGCATTTCTTTAATTTCTTCGCGCTGATTTGCGTGCATCTGAACGATGCGGCCGATACGTTCTTTTTTCTCTTTAACAGAGTTATAAACGGTATCGCCCGAATTCAACGTACCTGAATAGCATCGGATAAAGCACAACTGGCCAACGAATGGATCAGTAGCAATTTTAAATGCCAGGGCCGAGAACTTTTCAGTGTCTTCAGCTTTTCTCACTACTGGCTCGTCATCATCATCCATACCTGGCACTGGCGGAATATCCACTGGCGAAGGCAAGTATTCAACCACGCCATCCAACATTGCCTGCACACCCTTATTTTTAAAGGCTGTACCGCACATCATTGGCACGATTTCACTAGCTATAGTACGTTGACGAATCGCCGCTTTGATTTCTTCTTCTGTCAAATCACCTTCGTCCAGATACTTATTCATCAGTTCTTCTGATGCTTCAGCAGCTGCTTCGACCATGTTTTCACGCCATTTTTTGGCTTCGACCAACAGGTTTTCAGGAATCTCGCGGTAATCGAACTTCATACCCTGGGTTGAATCATCCCAATAGATCGCCTTCATTTTGACCAGATCGATCACGCCTTCGAAATGCTCTTCAGCACCGATAGGCACTTGCATTGGCACTGGATTTGCCTTCAAACGTGCGCGCATTTGATCGTACACTTTGAAGAAGTTGGCACCAGTACGATCCATTTTATTGACGAATGCCAAACGTGGAACTTTGTACTTATTAGCTTGACGCCATACTGTTTCAGATTGCGGCTGCACGCCGCCGACTGCACAGTAGACCATGCAAGCACCATCCAATACGCGCATCGAACGCTCAACTTCAATCGTAAAGTCAACGTGACCCGGAGTATCAATGATGTTGATGTGGTGCGGAGGGAAGTTACCCGCCATACCCTTCCAGAAGCATGTCGTTGCGGCGGAAGTAATCGTGATACCGCGCTCTTGCTCTTGCTCCATCCAGTCCATGGTGGCCGCGCCATCATGAACTTCACCAATCTTATGGTTCACACCGGTGTAAAACAAAACACGTTCAGTAGTCGTTGTCTTACCAGCGTCAATGTGAGCGGAAATACCGATATTGCGATAGCGCTCAATGGGGGTCTTGCGAGCCATGATTTATTCCTAAGTCTTTTAATGCACGAAACCGAGCGTTATTTTTCAATGAAAATATGCGCTCGGCTCGAACAAATTTCAGATACGAACAGCTGATTCCTCTTGGGAAGCAGCCGCTCAGTCTATTAGAAGCGGAAGTGCGAGAACGCCTTGTTCGCTTCTGCCATACGGTGTACTTCATCGCGTTTTTTCATTGCACCGCCGCGACCTTCTGCAGCTTCAAGCAACTCACCGCCAAGACGTTGCGGCATTGATTTTTCGCTACGCTTGTTAGCTGCTTCACGCAACCAACGCATAGACAACGCCATACGACGAATAGGACGAACCTCGACTGGCACTTGGTAGTTTGCACCACCAACGCGACGCGATTTAACTTCGACCAACGGCTTGCAGTTACCAATTGCCAATGCAAACACTTCCAGCGGATCTTTACCGGATTTTGTTTGGATATGCTCAAAAGCACCGTAAATAATATTTTCAGCTACCGATTTTTTACCGGACAGCATTAAGACGTTGACGAATTTCGCAACATCAATGTTTCCGAATTTAGGATCCGGCAATATGTCCCGCTTGGGAACTTCACGACGACGTGGCATTTCGATTCCTTTCAATCTTCAGTTGAGTGTGTAGAGCTTTGCTCTTTCACCCTCGAGGACAGCCATCATAGCTATCCACTTACTCGGCCCATTGGGGACCGACACCTATTCGCCTGGCGTGAGCCTGACGAAAATTATTTCTTTGCAGCTTTAGCGCGCTTGGTACCGTACTTCGAACGCGATTGCTTACGATCCTTGACGCCTTGTGTATCCAATGCACCGCGAACCATGTGGTAACGCACACCCGGCAAATCTTTTACACGACCGCCGCGTAACAACACGACACTATGCTCTTGCAGGTTATGGCCTTCACCACCGATGTACGAAATAACTTCGAAACCGTTAGTCAAGCGTACTTTGGCAACTTTACGCAGAGCCGAGTTTGGCTTCTTTGGAGTTGTCGTATAAACACGGGTACATACTCCGCGTTTTTGTGGGCTATTTTCCAGCGCTGGCGATTTGCTTTTAACAACAGCAGATCGACGTGGCTGGCGAATCAATTGATTGATGGTTGGCATCGTTTTTTATCCAACAAAATTACGACGTTAATAACAACAATCCCGAAATCGGTTGTCCGGGATTGGACAGATACTTGCACGAAAAGCCCGCGCAGTTCGATTTGGCGATAAAGGTGAAAACGAACCACAGTAAATAAAACACCAAGGACCGTTCGATACCAGTAAAACTTAGAATCGAGAACCCGCGAGTATATCGGCATGAAGCCGGTAAGTCAACCGGCTGATACGGCCATACATGTGCACCATTTGCAACACGCTCACCCACAGGCGCGCGATAACATTTCCACATTCGCATATGGATAAATGGGGGAGTTCGCACCATTGCGGGATAATGTATTTCCCCTATTTCTCTTGATAACAATGCCTTATCTGCTGCGTCGACATAATCTCTTTTTACTGATTACCTATTTGACTCTCTCAATGATTCCGTTTGCGCCATTGTTGTTTGGGAAAATTACTACCCATCACACACAAATTGTTGGTATGGAGTTCATTGCGTGGTTCTCTATTTGGGCCATATTCAAACGCCCTGCGTACTTTCATTGGTTATTATTACCAGCATTTATCGCCCTACCTACTGAACTGTATTTATGGAAATTTTACGGGCAAGGTATTTCTACTCATCATCTCGGCATCATCGCAGAGACTTCGCCGGAGGAAGCAATAGAATTTTTAGGCGATAAAATTTGGTTATTTGCCTTCATTTTGGTGTCCACTATTATTTGGTGGGCGCTCAGCTGGTTTGCCGCGTGCCGCACTCGCGATCTCGATTGGCGCGGCAATTTGCGCTGGCTAAGTTGCCTGATATTAATAGTGACACTCGGACTCTGGCTATACAGCCAGGAGATTGGTATTCAACCACCACCAAGTACATTAGTTAATTCAACGGGGACGAACAAAAAAACAACTACCCTTCCAGACACATCGGCTGCTACCGCCTTAACAAGCGACACCTCCACTCCATTGTTCTCACGTTCCGTGGCAGCCTCGTCAATCGCATCCAAGACGATCACAAACATCTTCCCAAATCAACTCGGAAAGCTCCCTAGCTGGGCCGAAATTCCATTTCAACCAGAACTTTTTGCACGTACCTGGCCATTCGGTCTTGCTCTGCGTGGTTACGATTTTTTCAAAGAACGAAATTATCTCGAGAAGTTACAGCATAAAAATCAATACTTTGCATTTGGAGCGCATCAAGCAAACCATCAAAATACCCCGCAAGTTATCGTTATGGTCATTGGAGAGTCGTCCCGTGCCGATCGCTGGAGTTTAAACGGCTATGCGCGCGATACAAATCCGCTCCTACAACAAGAATCTAACCTAGTCAGTTTTTCAGATGCACTTACGGGGGTCGCCGCGACCCGTTTATCAGTACCTGTCATGGTTTCACGTAAACCAATCCTACAAAGTCTACGCGCTGGTTTTTCTGAAAAGTCATTTATTACAGCCTATAAAGAAGCTGGCTTTAAAACCTACTGGATCTCTAATCAAATGTCTTTTGGCAAATTCGATACGCCAATTTCAGTATTCGCTAATGAAGCAGATGTGACCCAATTCTTGAATCTTGGTGGATTTACAGATACATCTAGTTTTGATGAGTCCCTACTCGCCCCTCTACAGGCAGCTATTACTGATCCTCATTCAAAAAAACTCATTGTCCTTCACACCTTGGGCAGTCATTGGAACTACAGCCACCGTTACCCACAAACTTTTGACAAATGGCAACCATCATTATTGGGAATCAACAATCCAGCGTATACCAATCTAGCCATCAAAATTGCACTCAATAATAGTTACGATAATTCTGTCCTCTACACTGATTGGTTTTTAAAACACGTCATTCATAGCCTGGAATCATCCCATCAACTCAGTGCCATGGTCTACTTTTCTGATCACGGCGAAACCTTATACGATGGAAGCTGCAAAATTGCTTTTCATGGACACAACACGCAATTCGAATTTCATATTCCAGCCCTGATGTGGTATTCCGATGAATACAAAATAACCTATCCGGAGAAGGTGGCACAATTAATTCGCCATAAACGAGCCCGTATTAATACCGAGAATGTATTTCATTCAATGCTGGATTTGTCGGATATACGGTATCCGGATGAACATCTGGAGAAGAGTTTTCTCAGCAGCAAACTACGTCCGCATCAACGCTATGTCGATAGTTATGGCTGGAGTGATTACGACAACTCAACTTTTAAAGGTGATTGTCGGGAAGTGAAAGACAATGGAAAACCATTGAGTCAATTGACGGATTAAGATCACCTATATTATGAATAGCGGTCGCGGTAGGGACGGCTGTTACCAGCCGCCCCCCGCACAGATCCGTACTTGCAGCATTACCGCATACGGCTCCTACCAAAGGTGTTGACGTAAAATCGCTCTGACGGAAATGGATGTGCTACTCGACAAGGTGGTAAGTATTTTCTGGTCAAACGATTAAACCGATCCCACGGTAGATTATGTCGCTGACTTCTTGGTAACAGAGCATGTCGCCATGCGCGACAAACTTCGCTTCGAAAGCCATCTAAACGACGTAGATTTCCCGGTACCGCATGATAGTTAAAGTAACCTTTTATCACGCGCTTTAACCATCGACCTACTACTGGCATCGGTTCGTGTCGTCGTCGCATCAATGTTGCTCGAATAGCTGCCAATGTTGCACGCATCCGTTTCTTAATCGTCAACCTGACAATCATAAAACCGCGTTTATGTTGACCACAGCAGTGTGTAAAACCTAGAAAGTCGAATGTTTCCGGCTTTCGTATTCCACGTTCTCGACACTGTTGTACCGCGTATCGTCCAAATCGGATTAACCGCGTTTTGTCGGGATGGAGAGCCAATTTAAACTTGGTAAGGCGTTCCCGCATCTCTGCTAGAAATCGCCTTGCCACATCTTCATATTGAAACCCCATCACACTGTCATCTGCATAGCGCACAAGGATGACATCACCGGCAGCTTGTCGCTTGCGCCATTGATGCGCCCACAGATCAAGGGCATAGTGCAAATAAATATTCGCTAGTAATGGCGATATTACTGCACCTTGTGGCGTGCCTCGCGTAGATGCAACGCGAGGCCCATCCTCAATCACCCCTACCTTTAGCCATTTTCGAATCAATCGTATAACCCGTTGATCAGCTATCCTGTGCGCCAGAAATTGCAGCATCCAGTCATGATCAATTTCATCAAAGAATGCACGTATATCTGCGTCCAGGATCCAGTTGATCTTACGACTTTCGATTGCTTCCGATAACGCATCAAGCGCGTCATGTTGACCACGCCCTTGCCGAAATCCATATGAGAAGCCGAGGAAGTCTTGCTCGTAAATTGCGTTCAGTACTGTTGCTACTGCCTGTTGCACAATCTTGTCTTCCAAAGCAGCAATCCCCAGCGCACGCAACTTGCCGTCCGCTTTCGGAATGTGCACCCGTCTGGATGGCTGTGCACGATAAATACCGATTTGTATTTCTCGATGCAGTTCATGCACTCGTCCATAAAGTTGCTCCTCATAGTCGTACCACGTCACACCGTCCACGCCTGCCGCCGCTTACTTGCGCAGAGCATAAAAACTCTCCACTAGCAGTGACGGTGTGACGTGGTGCAACAGTGCTGTGAAATGACACTTACGATTGCGTCGCGCTGTTTCACGTACACCTTCAAGTCCCATCGACGCGTGTTTATCCCGGCGCAGAGTCCGTGACGCGGGAGATTCGTTGGCGCTCCCTTTGGTTACACCCCTTCCCTCCATTGCCTCCGCTGGGTTGACCCCATTGTTCGGCAACTTCTTCGGTACTATGGGCGTATCCGACTTCTCATCGGCGTCAATAGCTGGGTTACGGTCATTGACCTTTCCAGCCCTGTCCGGCCATACTGCGCCGGACACCGATGAGATCTCGCTGCTTCCGTGTGAAAGACTTCCCGACATACTCAAGGTCTGCGACCGCGTGGGATCAGCGCACAACTTGCGATTATCGCTATGCACCATATTGCCTTCCGCTTCGCTTAACAGCGTCGGCATCCCAGAGTTCTGATTTCGCGGCTCAATGGCTGGCCTGTCGGTTTCCCCTGTCAACGCTTCGATAGGCACCTCGCGATACATACCGCATGACTCGGGGTCAGAGTGATTCGCCATTTCTTCTCCGTATTGAACTTTCATCAACTATCTTTCACCGGCTTTGCAGCCGCACTAAGCATCCGACGTCTCCACCTGTTAAAAGTAAAACCCCAAGTGCATGCTCCTGATTTTCACATCAGAGGAGAAATAACATGCAACGAAGTGATCGATGGGAAAGTCGCGAAACCTGTGATGGTCATGTGAAGGCATGGCAACTAAATGGTCTGTCGCAAGCAAAATATAGTACGCAACAAGGGCTCAATGCCACCACGTTTCACGGTTGGGTGACGCGTTATCACAAAGCAGCTAAACAGCCTGTTCCAACGCGCTTGACAATAGTACCGGTACTGATCAAAGCACCTCAAGCAGTAGTAGTAGCAGCAGCGCCGACCATCAGAAGTGCCGCCATCACGTTATCGCATCCCAATGGTTGGCAATGTTCGTTACCCCAAGAACTCGCTGTAGCCTGGTTAGCCAGCTTGCTCAAGGCCATCGCATGATGCATCCAGATGCTGTCTGGTGCATCGTAGAGCTGATCGACATGCGCCGTGGCATCGATGGTTTGTCGCTGCAAGTACAAACTGCGCTGGGTAAAACACCGTGCGATGGCACGGCGTATGCGTTGTGTAATCGGCGCGGTACACGTCTGAAATTACTGATCTGGGATGGCACTGGCGTCTGGTTATGCCAACGTCGTTTGCATCAAGGCAGCTTCGTCTGGCCGCGTGCCGATGCGTCGCATGTCGTGCTGACCGAGGCACAATGGCAGTGGTTAAATTCTGGGGTGGACTGGCAACGTTTAGCGCGTGCCGCACCAGCACATTAGTCGGTGTAAATGATGGGCAAAAAGAGTCAAATTAGTCGCCTCAATGCTAGTGATGATGCGCCTGTTGCCCGTAAAATATCAGTATGGATTTCATCACCGAACTTGCCCAACCCAACCTCGACCCAGCACTCTTGTCGCGGCTATCGCAGGCTTTGGTGCAGGGTCAACAAGATGCTGACAAGGTGATTCGGCACAGTGCAGAAATGCTGTGTAAAGACACCAAAATCGCCGCCTTAACCTTAGAACTGGCGCACCACAAACGCATGCGCTTCGCCAGTACCAGTGAAGTATTTATGGTGGCGCAACAGGATCTGTTTGATGAAACACAGCGCATAGATTTATCGGCCATACAAACTGAATTAGCACAGCTTGCGGCATCCGTTGATGGCACAACCGTTGCGCCAAAAACTCGCGGCCATGCAGGGCGACAAGCGCTGCCAGCATATTTGCCGCGCGTAGAATATCGCCACGAGCCGGACAGTTGCACGTGCGGTGCTTGCGGTAAAACGTTGGTCAAAATCGGCGAAGATCACTGAACAACTCTATGTCGAACCAGCGCGCTTTTTTGTGAATCGCCATATCCGCTCTCAATATACCTGCCGTATGTGCGAAACGGTCACCGCAGCCGCCATTCCTGCGGCCATCATCGACGGTGGCTTAGCGGCAGCAGGTTTGCATGCCTGGGTGATGGTGCAAAAATTTGTAGACCACCTCCCGCTCTACCGCATCGCGCAAATCAGCCACCGCTACGGCGTCCCGATTACCAGTTCCACATTAGCCGACTGGGTCGGTCGCAACGGCGTCGCGTTACAACCGTTTGTCGATCGCCTGGCAGAGCGACTGCGCCAACGCACCATCTTGCACGCCGACGAAACGCCGGTACAACAACTCGATCCGGGCAAAGGCAAAACCAAACGCGCCTATCTATGGGCGTATCGCAAACAATCTGGAAGGCGATCCGCCCATCGTCATCTTCGATTATCAAACTGGAAGAAGTGGTACGCATGCGCAAGACTTTTTACAAGGTTGGCGCGGCCATTTGATGGTCGATGATTATGCGGGCTATAAATCCTTATTCAAAACCGGCATCGTCGAATTGGCATGCCTGGCCCACGCACGCCGAAAATTCTTTGAGCTGCATGTCGCCAATGGACACCCGATTGCACAGCAAGCCTTGCATTGCATCGCTGAACTGTACGCGATCGAAAGTGTGGCGAAAGAATGGGATACCGCAGCACGTCAATAATATTGGCAAGCACAAGCGCTGCCAAAACTCGAAGCCATGCATACCTGGCTAATGAGCATACGTATCGCTACCACCGACGGCAGTGGTCTGGCCAAAGCGATCGACTACAGCTTAAGACGCTGGCCCGCATTGTCCCGTTACGCCCAAAGTGGCGATCTGCCGATGGATAATAACTCGGTTGAAAATGTGATTCGTCCCATCGCCATTGGAAAAAATTATCCTCAGTTCGCAATTATGTAAAGTAATCTGCCGAAATCAAAATAGCCATTGATTTGATCAGGCCGAAACCCAGACTGGTGGCGCTCGGGCATTTCTATGAGATGTGAACTTCCTGAGAAGTTGGTGTACATCGCTTGACATAATTTCATAGCCCTTCGAGGAATTTCAACAAGGCATCCGACGGATGATATCTGGCCTTTTTAGTGGTCGGTGGATTGAGCGCCTTCAACGTACGTTGCTTCATTTCCATGTCAAGTGCGATATAGCCATGCGTGGTGATGGGACTTTCATGCCCTAGCCATAAAGCAATCACGGTAATGTCGACACCGGATTGCAGAAGATGTAGCGCAACCGAATGCCGAAATGAATACGGTGTTATGTGACGGCCGTGCAATTGAGGACATTGACTTTCCGCCCGGCATACCGCTAAAGCAATTCGCTGCGCTACATTGGCACGCGTCATCGGCTTCCCGTACCGGCGAATGTGGCAAACTGCTTTAGGATGCCAGCCTCATTCTTCAGTTCAAAGCCAAGGCTACGTCGATAGAGGAGATAGTCTTCTATCCGTTTGCTCCAGGATAGGGGCGCTTTCATGGCCGACTCCCAGGCCAAGGCAATGAAACTGCGCGCAGACGCTCTAAGTCAACCCGCGCATAACGCATCGTTGATTCTAAACTTCGGTGCCCGAGTACATCAGATGTCTTTCAACGATGCGCCGCAGCGTTGAAGCCGGACGGCAACGGTATGACGCAATACATGGGTATTGCAAAATTGTTCACCCAAGCCGCAGCGCTCAAATGCACATCGCATGGTGGTACGGATGCCGGCGACATGCAGCGCAGTGCCAACGGGCGCTTTGTGATGCACAAACAGGACGCGGCTGGCAGTGGTCGGGCGTCCATGGCGCAAGTAACGAGCAATGGCTTCACCAGTTTGCTACGGCAATGGCAACTGCAGAATACGTCGACCTTTACTGTTAGCAATCGTTAGTATTGCGTTTCGCCAGTCCACCGATTCGATCGTCAGACTGGCGACTTCACAACCCCGTAATCCAAGATCAATCAGACATCGGGCGATGGCGTAATCCCGTTGACCAATCGGCTTACTCAGGTCGAATGTTTGCATAAAGGCCGTCAGTTGCACCTCACTCAACGCCTTGGGAAGCGTAGTGTGCGACCAGTCGGCGAGAACGGGTAGTGCCGCTATCAAATGCCGAGTTTCATCCCCTTCCAATGCTCGGAATTTGAGGTAACTCTTGAGACTGGCGCGGATCACGGCGAGCGACGCAGGCCGCCAACGTTTGGCGTAATCCATTACGCACCCGTCGATATCCGACGCAGTCACGCAACTGATATCCACAGTACCCGCTCCGAATTGGCGCTCCAGAAAGTCGCTGATATGTTTGAGTCGATAGTGAACAGTCGTTGGTTCTGCAAAACCACAGATCGCTAAAAGATATTGTCGACATTTCGTGAGTTCGTGCGACGCTGGCGTTAAACGTGGCCGGGCCTTGCAGGGATAACCTTGCTGCCGCAATACGATGACTAAATGCTTGAGTGCCGGACGAATATTGCTCACATGGCAGGGACGCGGAGCCGGGCAAACGCAGACAGGTAGATGCGCATGGAGAAACCGATTAATCAATGGCGCATTGATGTCCGACAAGTCAACGCTTTCCAGTCCTCCCCAATAGGCAAAATGGGCGATCGCCTTCAGGTACGCTCGAATACTGTTATCGGCATAGCCCTGCGCGCGCAAATAATGAACGTAAGGGCTAATAAGCGGACTCAGTAAGCCATCGACTAACCAGTTGCGGCGAACAAGGCTCGCCACCAGGAAATCCTCAGATTCTTCTGACATGGTGTACTCCTGACGGTTGTAGAACCTACAGGAAACCACGATTTTTATGTCAAGTTCGGACAGGCGATGAGTCTCACAGGCGCGAGTATCCGCAAGGTAATTCAGAAAATCGAAACGGCAACTTTACATAATTGCGAACTGAGGATAATTGCGATTAGGTAAAATTTTACCTAATCGCAAGAACTGGCTCTTTACAGGTTCCGAACGCGCCGGAAAACGTGCAGCGGCTATTCAAAGCTTACTCGCCACCGCCAAACTCAATGGTATTGAACCTTATGCATGGCTTAAAGAGACGCTTGAAAAACTGCCGACTTGGCCTTACTCACGTATTGATGAATTGCTGCCGTTGAGAAAAAATGATTGAGTCAAGACGGTTGCGTCGGACGCTTACTGAATAACAGCATGTGTATATATTCATTTATTGTTAAAGATAATTAATCAATCAATATAAAAAAACGGCACCAGGAATTTTTCCTGGTGCCGTTTTTATGTCGCCCCTGACGTATTAAGCTTCGCCGTCAGTAGTCGTTCCTAATGTTTCTGCTGCATGTACTTCAGCTTCGACCTGGAGATTACGCGCCTGTTGCTCAGATTGCAGCAACGCGGTTCGCTCCTCTGCTTCCCAAGAATCTTTTTCCTTACGAGCACGGTGGAAGGCCAAGCCTGTGCCCGCTGGAATCAGGCGACCAACGATGACGTTTTCCTTCAGACCACGCAGACCATCACGTTTACCCATAATTGCGGCTTCAGTAAGGACACGCGTGGTCTCCTGGAACGATGCTGCAGAGATGAACGAGTCAGTCGACAACGAGGCCTTGGTGATACCTAGCAGCACGTTTTCGTAGGTTGCAGGAATCTTGTTTGCAGCAATCACACGGTCGTTTTCGTCCAACAACTCCGAGCGCTCAACCTGCTCACCAGTGATGTAGTTCGCATCGCCAGCATCAACGATTTGTACCCGACGTAGCATCTGACGAACGATCACTTCAATGTGCTTGTCATTGATTTTCACGCCTTGCAGACGATATACGTCCTGAACTTCGTCAACAATGTAGCGCGCCAATGCTTCGATACCCAATAACCGCAGAATGTCTTGCGGGTCGGCTGGGCCGTCGACAATCATTTCACCTTTATTAACTACCTGACCATCATGCACCAGCACTTGCTTGTCCTTGGTAATGAGGAACTCGTGCTTATTGCCGTCCATGTCGGTGATTTCCAGACGTTGCTTACCTTTGGTTTCCTTACCAAAAGCAACAGTACCTGTAACTTCAGCCAACATACCCGCATCTTTCGGCGAACGCGCTTCAAACAACTCAGCAACACGCGGCAGACCACCGGTGATGTCACGTGTTTTTTGCGATTCAGTCGGGATACGCGCCAAGACTTCACCAACGTGCACTTGCTGACCGTCTTTAACGGTAATCAACGCACCAACCTGGAAACCAATCGTCACAGCGTGTTCAGTGCCGGAAATTTTGACTTCCTGATCTTGTTCGTTCAACAGTTTGACCTGAGGACGAACCGTTTTGGTCACAGAGCCGCGACGCTTAGCGTCGATAACAACCAATGTTGAAAGACCGGTTACTTCATCGATCTGACGGGCAACAGTTGAACCCTCTTCAACGTTCTCGAACTTCACAGTACCGGTGTACTCAGTAATGATTGGACGAGTCAGCGGATCCCATGTTGCCAATGTTGCGCCAGCTTTGATTGTCATACCATCGTTGACGATCATCGTTGCACCGTATGGCACTTTATGACGCTCACGCTCACGACCGTGGTCATCGGTAATCAGCACTTCGCCTGAACGGGAAATGACGATCAACTCGCCTTTACCGTTGGTGACGTAACGCATAGTTGCTGTAAAGCGCACAACACCGTTAGATTTTGCCTCAACGCTTGATGCCACTGCTGCACGCGACGCCGCACCACCGATATGGAAGGTACGCATGGTCAACTGTGTTCCCGGTTCACCGATCGACTGCGCGGCAATAACGCCGACTGCCTCACCAGCATTAACCAGAGATCCACGTCCAAGATCGCGACCGTAACATTGTGCGCACAGGCCATAGCGTGTGTCACAAGTCAGCGGTGTACGAACCTTAACTTCGTCGATACCCAGACGTTCGATTTCTTCAACCGCATCTTCATCAAGCAATGTACCGGCTTCGTACAATGTGCTTTGCGTTTCAGGATTAACGATATCGTTAGCAGCAACCCGGCCCAGAATACGATCACGCAAAGCTTCGATGACTTCACCGCCCTCAACCATCGCCTTCATCACCGCACCGTTAGATGTGCCGCAATCGTCTTCGATAACAACCAAATCCTGGGTAACGTCAACCAAACGACGCGTCAAGTAACCTGAGTTAGCTGTCTTCAACGCAGTATCTGCCAGACCTTTACGTGCACCATGGGTGGAAATAAAGTACTGCAAAACGTTCAGACCTTCGCGGAAATTCGCGGTAATCGGCGTTTCGATAATCGAACCATCCGGTTTCGCCATCAGACCACGCATACCAGCCAACTGACGAATCTGAGCCGCAGAACCACGCGCACCGGAGTCGGCCATCATGTAAATAGCGTTGAACGATTCCTGCGTACCCTTAGTCCCGTCGCGGCGGACCACGTCTTCGACTTTGAGCTGCTCCATCATAGCCTTGCCGACATCATCACCGGCCTTGCCCCAGATATCGACCACTTTGTTATAACGCTCGCCGGCAGTTACCAGACCGGACGAATATTGCTGTTCGATCTGTTTGACTTCTTGTTCAGCAGCAGCAATCAGAGTGACCTTTTGCGGCGGTACCAGCATGTCATCAACGCAAATCGAGATACCGGCGCGAGTCGCCAAACGGAACCCGGACTGCATCAATTGATCAGCAAAAACAACCGTCGCACGCAAACCGCATTTACGGAATGACGTGTTGATCAGTTTCGAAATTTCTTTTTTCTTCAACGCACGATTCAATACGGTGAACGGCAGACCCTTCGGAAGAATTTCCGAGAGGATGGCGCGGCCAACGGTAGTCTCGTAGCGCTTAACGGTCTTAACAAATTCGCCAGTGACCAGATCTTTCGGATACTCAGTAATCCGCACAGTGACACGGGTTGTCAGTTCGACTTCCTTGTTGTCATAGGCACGGATAGCTTCCGACACATCCGGGAACATCATGCCTTCGTTTTTACCGTTGATCTGTTCTCGAGTAGCGTAGTACAGACCCAACACGATATCTTGCGAAGGAACGATCGATGGTTCGCCGTTCGATGGGAACAGGATATTGTTCGACGCCAGCATCAGCGTACGCGCTTCCATCTGTGCTTCGATCGACAGTGGAACGTGAACCGCCATTTGGTCACCGTCAAAGTCGGCGTTAAACGCAGCGCAGACTAATGGATGTAACTGAATAGCTTTACCTTCAATGAGGACCGGCTCAAATGCCTGGATACCCAAACGGTGCAATGTAGGCGCACGGTTGAGCATGACCGGATGTTCACGAATCACTTCTTCCAGAATGTCCCACACCACTGAAGTCTGATTTTCAACTTCTTTCTTGGCTGCCTTGATGGTGCTGGCAATACCCATCACTTCGAGCTTGTTAAAAATGAAGGGCTTGAACAATTCCAAAGCCATCAATTTCGGCAAACCGCATTGATGCAATTTCAGTTGTGGACCCACTACGATGACCGAACGACCGGAATAATCGACGCGTTTACCCAACAAGTTTTGACGGAAACGACCGCCCTTACCCTTGATCATCTCAGCCAACGACTTTAACGGACGCTTGTTAGCACCAGTCATGGCTTTACCGCGACGACCATTATCGAGCAACGAGTCAACCGCTTCCTGCAACATCCGCTTTTCGTTACGGGTGATGATTTCAGGCGCGCGCAATTCCATCAGGCGCTTCAGACGGTTGTTACGGTTGATGACGCGACGATACAAATCGTTCAGATCGGAAGTAGCGAAACGGCCACCATCTAGTGGAACCAGCGGACGCAACTCTGGCGGCAGCACTGGCAACACTTCCATGATCATCCAGTCCGGCTTGATACCCGAACGCTGGAACGCTTCCAACACTTTAAGACGCTTGGAATATTTCTTGATCTTGGCTTCGGACTTGGAATCTTTCAAGTCTTGGCGCAAGGTCTCAGCTTCACGGTCAATATCAATGGCGCGCAGCAGTTCACGAATGCCTTCGGCACCCATGAATGCGGTGAAGTCATCACCGTATTCTTCGTACTTTGCAGCATAGTCATCTTCCGACATGATCTGGCAACGCTTAAGCGGCGTCATGCCTGGATCAGTAATGACGTAGGCTTCAAAATAAAGAACGCGTTCGATATCCCGTAACGTCATGTCGAGGACCATACCCAAACGCGACGGCAGCGATTTCAGGAACCAGATATGCGCAGTTGGCGAGGCCAACTCGATATGGCCCATACGCTCACGGCGAACTTTTGCTAGTGTGACTTCAACGCCGCACTTTTCGCAAATCACACCGCGATGTTTCAGGCGTTTGTACTTACCGCAAAGGCACTCATAATCTTTGATCGGGCCAAAAATCTTGGCGCAGAACAAACCATCGCGCTCAGGCTTGAAGGTACGATAGTTGATAGTCTCTGGCTTCTTGACCTCGCCATACGACCATGAACGGATTTTATCTGGCGACGCGAGGCCAATTTTGATCGCGTCGAATTGTTCATTTTGCTGAACTTGCTTGAATAAATCGAGCAGTGCTTTCATGTATCACTCCAGGTTGGCGTGAAAAAACTAAATTCTTGTATTCGTGCAGTGGGCTATTGCGCGCATTATTCACCAATGACACAACAGTTCTCACCCACCTTTTAGCTGCTAGCTGAATCGGTTGTGGGACAACGTTTATAAATAAGCGCTGTCCCACAGTGGATCAGAAATGAACCCGCATTAATTGCGATCCAAATCCATATCAATACCCAGCGAACGGATCTCTTTCAACAGTACGTTGAAAGATTCCGGCATGCCCGCTTCAATCACATGATCACCTTTAACCAGGTTTTCATAGACTTTGGTACGACCATTCACGTCATCCGATTTAACTGTCAGCATTTCCTGCAACACATACGATGCGCCGTACGCTTCCAGTGCCCATACTTCCATCTCACCGAAGCGCTGTCCACCGAATTGCGCTTTACCACCCAATGGTTGCTGAGTAACCAGCGAGTACGGACCAGTGGAACGTGCATGCATCTTGTCGTCGACCAGATGGTGCAATTTCAGGTAATGCATATAGCCAACCGTGACGCTACGCTCAAACGCTTCGCCAGTACGACCGTCGTACATCGTGACCTGGTTCTTCGATGGCGTCATACCAAGCTGCTTGGCAATCGCATCTGGATAAGCCAGATTTAGCATGCGGTTGATTTCGCCCTCATTTGCGCCATCAAATACCGGGGTCGCAAATGTCACACCTTTTTTCAGGTTAGTCGCCAAGCGCGTGATTTCATCGTCGCTCATGCTGTCCAGATCTTCAACCTTGCCCGATTCGTTATAAATCGTGTTGAGGAACTGACGCAACTCAGCAATCTTGGTGTGCGCCTTCAGCATTTCGCCGATACGCAGACCCAGACCCTTAGCAGCCCAACCCAAATGGACTTCCAGAACCTGACCGATGTTCATCCGTGATGGAACGCCCAGCGGGTTCAATACGATATCAGCCGGCGTACCATCAGCCATGTGTGGCATGTCTTCAATCGGCAGAATGCGTGAAACCACACCTTTATTACCATGACGACCAGCCATCTTATCGCCAGGTTGCAAACGACGCTTCACAGCCAGATAAACCTTGACCATTTTTTGCACGCCAGGCTGCAGCTCATCGCCTTGAGTCAGCTTCTTACGTTTTTCTTCAAACGCTAAATCGAATTGATGACGCTTTTCAGCGATCGACTCTTTGATTGCTTCCAACGCAATTGCAGTCGGATCATCTGAAGGACGAATATCAAACCAGTGGTATTTATCCAGATCGGCCAAGTATTCCTTGGTCAATTTGCTACCCTTAGCCAGTTTCTTCGGACCGCCATTGACGACCTTACCGATCAACATCCGCTCCAGACGTTCGAAAGCATCTCCTTCAACAATCCGTAACTGATCGTTCAGGTCGAGACGATAACGCTTTAACTCGTCATCGATAATTTGCTGCGCACGTTTGTCGCGCACAATACCTTCGCGCGTAAACACTTGCACATCAATTACTGTACCGACCATGCCCGATGGCACGCGTAGCGAAGTATCTTTAACGTCAGAGGCTTTCTCACCAAAAATCGCACGCAGCAGTTTTTCTTCTGGTGTCAGTTGGGTTTCGCCCTTAGGAGTCACTTTACCAACCAATGTATCGCCAGCTTCAACTTCTGCACCGATATAAACGATACCGGCCTCATCCAGACGCGCTAACTGATTCTCAGCCAGGTTCGAAATATCACGTGTAATTTCTTCAGCACCCAACTTAGTGTCGCGAGCAACAACCGACAACTCTTCAATATGAATCGAGGTGTAACGGTCATCGGCAACGACTTTTTCGGAGATCAGAATCGAATCTTCGAAGTTGTAACCGTTCCATGGCATAAACGCCACTAGCATGTTCTGACCCAGAGCCAATTCGCCCAAGTCGGTCGATGCACCGTCAGCAATGACGTCAAGCTTAGCGACGCGATCACCGACTTCAACGATTGGACGTTGATTGATATTGGTGTTCTGGTTCGAACGCGTGTACTTAATCAGGTTGTAAATATCAACACCGACTTCGCCGGCCAACGCTTCTTCATCGTTGACGCGAATCACCACACGACCAGCATCAACATAATCAACGATACCGCCGCGCAATGCCTGTACAGTCGTGCCGGAGTCAATCGCAACCGTACGCTCAATACCCGTACCGACCAATGCCGTCTCGGGACGCAAGCAAGGAACTGCTTGACGTTGCATGTTCGCACCCATCAATGCACGGTTCGCATCATCATGTTCGAGGAACGGAATCAACGATGCCGCTACTGAGACAACCTGACCAGTTGCCACATCCATGTACTGAACACGTTCCGGTGATACTAGGATCGTTTCACCCGCTTCACGCGCAGAAACCAACTCATCTGACAATTTACCGGATTTGTCGATGGTCGCATTCGCCTGAGCGATGATGTAACGACCTTCTTCAATCGCAGACAAGAAGTCGACTTGTTCAGTGATCTTGCTATCGACAACCTTTCGGTATGGCGTTTCGAGAAAGCCGTACTCATTGAGGCGCGCATACAATGCCAACGAGTTGATCAGTCCAATGTTTGGACCTTCCGGTGTCTCAATCGGGCAAACACGACCATAGTGAGTCGGATGCACGTCACGGACTTCAAAACCAGCGCGTTCACGTGTCAAACCACCGGGTCCAAGTGCCGAAATACGGCGCTTGTGGGTAATTTCAGACAACGGATTGGTTTGATCCATAAACTGCGACAGCTGTGACGAACCAAAGAACTCACGAATTGCTGCAGAAATCGGCTTGGAGTTAATCAGATCGTGCGGCATCAGATTATCGGCTTCAGCTTGGCCCAGACGTTCCTTGACCGCGCGCTCAACACGTACCAGACCAGCACGGAATTGATTTTCGGCCAGTTCGCCGACGCAACGTACACGACGATTACCCAAGTGATCAATGTCATCGACTTCGCCGCGACCATTGCGCAACTCAACCAGAATCTTGATAACCGCTAAAACGTCTTCGTTAGACAGTGTCATCGCCCCGGTCAGCTCATCGCGACCGATACGACGATTAAATTTCATACGACCGACAGCCGACAGATCATAACGATCTTCGTTGTAGAACAGGCCGTTGAACAGCGCCTCAACTGAATCTTCAGTTGGTGGCTCACCAGGACGCATCATGCGATAAATCGCAACCTTAGCCGCCATCTGATCATTGGTGTCATCACTACGCAGAGTTTGCGAGATGTATCCGCCTTGATCCAAATCATTGGTGTACAGCGTTTGGATGGCAGTGATATCTGCTTCACGCAACTTGGCCATCAACTCTTCTGTCAACTCATCGTTCGCATTGGCAACTACTTCGCCAGTGTCTTCATCGACAATATTACGCGCCAATACTCGGCCCAACAGATAGTCTTCTGGTACCGAGATATGCTTGATACCCGCCGCTTCGATGTCACGTACATGCTTAGAGTTGATCCGCTTGTCTTTGGCAACGAGCGCATTACCCGATTTGTCAGTGATATCGAAACGCGCAACTTCACCGCGCAGACGCTCAGCAACAAACTCCATGTCCGCGCCTTCGTTACGCAGAGCGAAATTATCGAATACGAAGAAGTTAGCCAGAATCTGCTCGATCGACATACCGATAGCTTTGAGTAAAATCGTGACTGGCATCTTACGGCGACGATCGACGCGGAAGAACAGGATGTCTTTCGGGTCAAATTCAAAATCGAGCCATGAGCCACGGTACGGAATTATCCGTGCCGAAAACAGAAGTTTACCGGACGAGTGGGTTTTGCCACGATCATGCTCAAAGAACACCCCTGGTGAGCGATGTAACTGAGACACAATAACGCGCTCGGTGCCATTGATCACGAACGAGCCAGTCGTCGTCATCAAAGGCAATTCGCCCATATAGACTTCTTGCTCTTTCATTTCTTTAACAACTGGCTTAGTTGGCGATTCTTTATCAAGAATAACCAAACGTACCTTGGCACGCAGAGGCGACGCAAAAGTCAATCCACGTTGTTGACATTCCTTAACATCGAACGGTGGGTCACCGAGGACATACGACAGGAATTCGAGACGCGCAAAACCATTGTGCGAAACGATAGGAAAAATGGACGAGAAGGCAGATTGCAAACCTTCATTTTTACGTT
This sequence comes from Glaciimonas sp. GG7, assembly GCF_052976905.1. Classification (NCBI taxonomy): domain Bacteria; kingdom Pseudomonadati; phylum Pseudomonadota; class Betaproteobacteria; order Burkholderiales; family Oxalobacteraceae; genus Glaciimonas; species Glaciimonas sp. GG7. Next base: position 24,559 of record NZ_JBRIIQ010000012.1, read on the forward strand.
GAGACGGTACTTTGTCTGCTTGTAAAAAGCCCAAATAAGACTCGAGCTGGGTCGCCAGCAGGAACGGAACTTGATGAACATTCGCACGTTTCGCAAAAGATTTACGAATGCGTTTTTTCTCAGTAAATGAGTAATGCATGGACACTCCGTGAGTGACAGGAAGGATAGAGAATTCAGGATTCGATAAGTAATGCAGCTGTGTCTGGCAACTAACCAAATTTTCTAGCTAGTTACTCTAACAAACCATAAAACCCAACAGCTACGAAACCTCAAGTCTCAGCCCTTCGAGCTTGGCTGCAAAAGGAACGCTATAACCTGGTCGAGAGTCAACTAGGACGCGCAATCAAGACTCAGTACAATAAAATCGAAAACGACAAAGGAGCCAAAGCCGAATCCCCACTTACGAGGGATTCTGCACTTTGACTCCTGCGTCACCATAACGGTAACGCATTGTGAAATCAAAATTACTTGATTTCAGCTTTAGCGCCAGCTTCAACCAATTTCTTCTGTGCTGCTTCAGCGTCTGCTTTAGAAACCGCTTCTTTAACTGGCTTCGGTGCACCGTCAACCAGATCTTTAGCTTCTTTCAAGCCCAGACCAGTGATTTCACGAACAGCTTTAATTACGCCAACTTTGTTCGCGCCAAATTCAGTCAAAATAACTGTGAATTCAGTTTGCTCTTCAGCAACAACAGCAGCAGCACCACCACCAGCAACAGCAACAGCTGCAGCCGATACGCCAAATTTCTCTTCGAATGCCTTAACCAGGTCGTTCAATTCCAAAACAGTCATACCATCAACTGCTTCCAGGAATGCGTCTTTGTCAAATGCCATTTAAAACTCCTAAATTTATTAATAACTACATCTAATTGGTACTAACGCTAAAAAAGCGCCAAAACACAGCTTTTAATTAAGCAGTGACTTCGATATCGGCCACAACTTCAGTAGCGACAACGGTTTCGGCTTCTTTTTTGGCTGCCAAAGCAGCTAAAGCACGCACAAATCCAGAGATCGGTGTTTGCAACATGCCCACAACTTGGGCCAGCAGAACCTCACGACTTGGAATATTTGCCAACGCTACAACAGCCGCTTTATCAAGCGACTTGCCAGCGTAGTTACCCGCCTTGACGACTAGTTTGTCGTTGGTTTTTGCAAAGTCAGCAAGGACTTTAGCAGCAGCAACGGCATCAACCGAGATCGAATAGATCAACGGACCAGTCATTTCTTTAGCGAGTTCAGCAAAAGCGGTACCTTCAACAGCGCGACGAGCTAATGTATTTTTCAATACACGCAGGTACACACCTTGGGTACGCGCATTGGCGCGCAGTTGCGTCAAGTGACCAACCTGGATGCCACGGTATTCGGCCAGTACGATAGTCTGCGCAGCTTTCACTTTTGCAGAAACTTCAGCTACAACGGCCTTTTTGTCATTCAGATTGAGACTCAAGATCAACCTCCATAAATGATGCTCGGCAACGACATAACCATAATTGGTTACTCACCTCACATCGGTTCGAACACGGCGTCCGAAGTTAGGAGTTCAGTACTAGCACGCTATTAACGCAACAGTGTTGAGACTACAAAACTTGTTCGGGTACACCATCTGCGTTGGGTACCAATCGATATGTATTTCTCGTTTGGAATTTAACTTTGCGCACCACCTTCATGCACTCAGCCCAACGGTCTTTGATTGTCTGGATTGCCATATTTCTTATGCCAATCCAGCCCAAAGATTCGCCTGATATCTAACTCCGGAGCACAAAGTTCACTCAAAGTGATATCAGGACTTTATTCCTTTATCAGGCAACCAAACTAGCTTGCTCAACGCGGATACCAGCACCCATCGTTGACGACAGCGATACCTTACGCAGGTAAACACCTTTGCTAGTTGTTGGCTTAGCTTTGCTCAATGCCTCGATAAGTGCTAACAAATTCGATTTCAATTGCGCATCAGTAAATGATTTACGACCGATAGTGGCGTGAATAATACCGCCTTTGTCAGTACGATATTGCACTTGACCGGCTTTTGCATTTTTGACCGCAGTAGCAACGTCAGGAGTGACAGTACCAACTTTCGGGTTAGGCATCAAACCACGTGGTCCAAGAATTTGACCCAGAGTACCCACAATACGCATAGTGTCAGGCGAAGCGATAACGATATCGAAAGGCATATTACCAGCCTTGATTTGCTCGGCCAGATCTTCCATACCGACAACATCAGCACCAGCTGCTTTTGCTTGCTCAGCTTTTTCGCCAGATGCAAAAACGGCTACACGCACGCTCTTACCTGTACCGGCTGGCAATACAACAGAACCACGAACAACTTGATCCGATTTCTTCGCATCAACGCCCAATTGAACGGATACGTCGATTGACTCATTGAACTTAGCAGTTGCGCATTCTTTGATGAGTACAATAGCGTTATCAAATGGATAAGCCTTAGTACGATCAATCTTTGCTTTCATCGCTTTTACGCGTTTTGTTAACTTAGCCATTACAGTCCCTCTACCGTGATGCCCATTGAACGAGCAGAGCCGGCGATGGTACGCACGGCAGCTTCCAGATTAGCACCAGTCAAATCTGGTTTCTTCTGTGTAGCGATATCTTCTGCTTGTTGGCGGGTGATTGAACCAACTTTATCGGTATGCGGCTTAGCCGAACCTTTGGTAATACCAGCAGCTTTTTTGATCAAAATAGTTGCAGGAGGAGTCTTCATCACGAATGTAAAAGACTTGTCTGCAAAAGCAGTGATCACGACTGGAATTGGCAGACCTGGCTCAACACCTTGGGTCTGCGCGTTAAACGCTTTACAGAACTCCATAATGTTTAGGCCGCGCTGACCCAGTGCTGGACCAATCGGAGGGGATGGGTTTGCTTTACCAGCTGGAACTTGCAGCTTGATAAAACCAATGATTTTCTTTGCCATGATGGCTCCTACGTTGATTGAGTGTTAGCGCCTGTTCGCTCAGTTATCTGAACTAATTGGGCTCCTCTCTTACTAATAACAAAACAGCGAATTTGTATATTCTTCGAATTTACTGCGCTCCGCTGGGCACATCACTGCAAATTCTTTTGTTTGATTTGTGCTTGTCTAAAAATTAGACTTTTTCGACTTGCCCAAACTCCAGCTCAACTGGTGTAGCACGACCGAATATAGTTACCGTCACGCGCACGCGTGATTTTTCATAGTTGACTTCTTCGACATTACCGTTGAAATCAGTAAAAGGACCATCCTTTATACGAACCAACTCACCCACTTCGTACAACACTTTCGGACGAGGCTTCTCTACACCGTCTTGCATTTGTTGCATGATTTTATCAACTTCATGCTGCGGAATAGGTGTTGGTTTGTTCGACTTACCGCCAATAAAACCGGTTACTTTATTTGTATTCTTTACCAGATGCCATGTCTCATCAGTCATTTCCATTTCAACCAAAACATAGCCTGGGAAGAAACGACGTTCAGTTACTGACTTCTGGCCATTCTTGACTTCAATCACTTCTTCGGTAGGAACCAGGATCTGACCAAATTGCTCCTGCATACCCGCACGCTCAGCACGCTCAATCAAAGCGCGCATCACACTTTTTTCCATACCAGAATAAGCATGCACAACATACCAGCGCTTCTTGCCCATAGGCGCAGACGCCGGTGTCGTAACTTCTACCGGCGTTGCTTGTGCGTCGTCTTTTGTGCTTTCAGTCATTATTATTTCCAACCCAAAATCACGTCGTACAGTAAAACTTCAAGGAGCTTATCAGTCCCCCACAAGAAAATTGCCATGACTAGTACAAAGACAAAAACGATCCCTGTAATTTGCATTGCCTCTTTGCGAGTAGGCCAGACTACTTTTTTAGTTTCGCGTATTGCTTCTTTGGCAAAACTTAGAAATTCACGGCCTTGAGTAGAGCTCCATGCTAGCGCAATCGCCAGAAGCAAGCCAGCAACTAAAACACTTGCACGTATTACGCTTGACTTATCAGACAAAAAGTAAAAGCCGACTATGCCGGCAACGACAGCTAATACTGCCAATACAACTTTGAGTTTGTCGCCGGATGGGCTGACAGTTTGGACTGGGTGGTTAGACATACGTGGATTTATACTTTCAGTACCCTACACCTGAATTGGTGGCAGGGGCGGAGGGCATCGAACCCCCAACCTCCGGTTTTGGAGACCGGCGCTCTGCCAATTGAGCTACACCCCTAACGCTTAACACTTCATTGAGTTACTTGGCTTATTTAACTCAAAGAACACTTTTTTCTTAATTATTTCTTTACAGCGATCTTGCAAAACATTAGCGCCACAAAACGGATAAATCCAAATTTGTGGCGCATATTTTTATTTATTTATCAGCCAATATCTTAGCAACAACACCAGCACCAACCGTACGACCACCTTCACGGATAGCGAAGCGTAGGCCTTCTTCCATCGCGATTGGGTTGATTAACATCACGGTAATCGAAACGTTATCGCCCGGCATCACCATTTCTTTACCTTCTGGCAACTCGATCGAGCCAGTCACATCCGTTGTACGGAAGTAAAACTGTGGACGGTAGTTGTTGAAGAATGGAGTATGACGACCGCCTTCATCTTTCGACAACACATAGATCTCGCCAGTGAAATGCTTATGCGGCTTGATCGAACCCGGCTTAGCCAATACTTGACCACGTTCAACATCTTCACGCTTAGTACCGCGCAACAGAATACCAACGTTATCACCAGCCATACCTTGATCCAGCAACTTACGGAACATTTCAACGCCAGTACATGTCGTCTTTTGTGTGTCGCGGATGCCGATGATTTCCAGTTCTTCGCCCACTTTGACAATGCCGCGCTCAATACGACCGGTCACAACTGTACCGCGGCCTGAAATCGAGAACACATCTTCCACCGGCAACAAGAACGCACCATCAACAGCACGCTCTGGCGTAGGAATATAGCTGTCCAATGCATCGGCCAACTTCATAATCGACTCTTCACCCAATGGACCTTTGTCGCCTTCCAATGCCAGCTTAGCTGAACCTTGGATAATTGGCAGGTCGTCGCCTGGGAATTCATACTTGACCAATAACTCACGCACTTCCATTTCAACCAGCTCAAGCAGCTCTGCATCGTCGACCATGTCGCATTTGTTCAGGTACACAATGATGTACGGAACACCAACTTGACGCGCCAACAAAATGTGCTCACGCGTTTGTGGCATAGGACCGTCTGCCGCCGAACACACCAGAATCGCACCATCCATTTGCGCCGCGCCAGTAATCATGTTTTTCACATAATCAGCATGGCCTGGGCAGTCAACGTGTGCATAGTGACGGTTTTGTGTTTCGTACTCTACGTGCGATGTATTAATCGTAATACCGCGCGCCTTTTCTTCCGGGGCTGAATCAATTGTATTGAAGTCGCGCAAATCGCCACCAAACTTCAACGTCAACACTTTTGAGATCGCTGCTGTCAAGGTTGTCTTACCATGATCAACGTGGCCAATCGTGCCCACATTCACGTGCGGCTTGGTCCGCTCAAATTTACTTTTTGCCATCTTGGAACTCCTAAAGATTTGATGAGAATGTTCAGGCACGAGCCCGATTGCATTACATTGAGTACTACCGACTGACTAATACAGCGCTACACTACACGAACCGGGCACTGTGAATGGCTCTATACCTGGTGCCCTTGACGTGGATCGAACACGTGGCCTCTCCCTTACCAAGGGAGTGCTCTACCACTGAGCTACAAGGGCTATATTGCGCGTGTGCCGTTAATGCCAGCAACACGTTCAACTTATAAACTGACAACTTCTCTTGCAACTCATGTACAACTAAACTGGAGCGGGTGAAGGGAATCGAACCCTCGTCGTAAGCTTGGAAGGCTTCTGCTCTACCATTGAGCTACACCCGCGAGTTGTTTTTTCATCCGCTACATTTACTGCACTAATTCCGAAACTGGTGGAGGGGGCTGGATTCGAACCAGCGTACTCGCAAGAGGGCAGATTTACAGTCTGCTGCCATTAACCACTCGACCACCCCTCCGCACGGAACCCAAGACTATATTGAAAGACTTTTCGCTTGTCAACCATTATTAACTACTATTATTGAATATTCTGAAAATCCAGTTTATCGAACAAAGACGCAGCTAAAACCAAGCCGGACATTATACAACGATGATTTTCAAATAAACAACCGCTAGCGCGAAATAAATTTAAGATATTTTACAAATCCTGCCAACTGCCTTTTTAAAAACGCGTCTCACGCGCGGCCCGTAAAAAACCATCTAAAATCGGTGTGCAATCGAGTAACTCCGGCCCTCCGGCACGATGAAACTCCGGATGCCATTGCAAACCCATGACAAACGGTGCCTTCCGATAGCGAATTGCCTCAGTAATATTATCAACGCCTGACACTGCCTCAACCGAAAGATCGCGCCCCAGATCTTTCACCGCCTGGTGATGAATAGAATTGACCACCCATTCTTTGCGCGTATCGCTATGCGACCCAAACAATCCAGCCAGTGAGGATCCCGGCGGAAACTGAATCGCGTGGTGCAGCCGATCGTATTCGTCATTGACGTGGACGATGGAGCTCGGCACATCCGTTGCGATGTCTTGATACAACGTGCCACCCAAGGCGACATTAATTAATTGACAGCCTCTGCAAATACCCAACACCGGCTTACCCGCCTCTATAAACTCATGCAGCAACTCAAGCTCATACATGTCGCGCACGCGGTCACCGCCCCACTCCGGGCGGGTTGCTGCTTCTGCATAGCTTTGCGGCGACACATCGGCACCACCCTGCAAAACAAGACCGTCTAAATGCTTGGCATAGTCACGCAAGCGGATACTGCTCGGGTGAACCAGGCCGTTTGTATTCACCGTCGGGATCATGAAGACGAGAACATCACGCGACATCACCCATTGCGCAATCGATTCCTCCAGATATTGCAACGTGCGCCCGCGTAGTCCTTTTGCACCCTCTTCGGGATGAAAAATACGTGCTGAGACGCCGATTTTCAGCGTCCTTTGCATCATCCGGCGACCAGCCTTATCCGAGATGGCCTTGAAACGTGCAACGAGCAGCTTCCAGGTCTGAGACCATGGCGCCTCCTCGCCCGACTTTGCCCCGAGCGCGCTTAAACCGGTATAAAAAGCAGGTTGCTCAGGTGATTTTGTTGATTGCGTTGGAGGCGTTGGTGGTGACGGCGGATCAACCGGTAGCGTCACAGGCCCAGACTCAAGTGCTGGGGCAGCATCTGAACTGACAAGGGGAGTAGAAATTGAATCGGTTTTTTTTATATCGGTCATGATGTCGAAAATTTAAAAAGGAATATCGGCAGACTTGCCACAGTAGAACTTTCCGTAGCCACAGATTTTACGCATCATCGTGAAGTTACACCCCAACACTTACCCAATCTCACATTCCCGCGCAATTTCACGCAATCCGCTGGTTATACTGGCTAAACTTATCCAATGAGAATGAATAAAAAATTCTTGCCAAAGTATAGGCTTGGTTTGTTCACTTAGTATTCACATCCAATCCCAGTCATATTTTCATTTGTAGAAATATGTACAAATGAGCAAAATACCAATTCAGCCCACCACTACGCAAGAAACAGCCATGAGTACCGCGCCAACTATCCTGATCCTGTATGCGCACCCCGCACCGCATCGGTCTCGCGTCAATCGCCAACTTGCCCAATCCGCAAACATGCTCGCTAACGTGCACCTACATGACCTATACGAGACGTATCCCGATTTTCATATCAACGTGCGCCACGAACAAGCCTTGCTCTCGGCGGCCGATCTGGTCGTATTTCAACATCCGATTCAGTGGTACAGCATGCCCGCGCTGCTCAAGCAGTGGACCGATACGGTCCTGACCCAAGGCTGGGCCTTCGGGCCGGGTGGCGATGCCTTACGCGGCAAAGATTACTGGCTAGTCGCCACCACAGGTGCCAGCGAGGATGCGTATCAAGAAAACGGACTGCATCGCTGGCCGTTTTCCGCCTTCCTGCCGCCGTTCCGACAAACGGCGGAACTGTGCGGCATGCGCTGGCTGCCGCCGCATATTTTGCATGGCGCGCATCAGGTCGACGAAGCCACGCTCTCAGCGCACCTGGCGCTGTACCGCGACCGACTCGCCTGCTATCCAGACTGGCCTGAATTGGACGCAACAGCAGCGATCAGCGTCTAAACCCCACGCAAAAACAAGAAAAAGCAAAATAAGCAATGGAAAAAAGCCTGTTATTAAACGCATTAATTTATCTGGCAGCAGCCGTCGCAGCGGTCCCTATTGCCAAACGGTTAGGACTAGGCGCAGTGCTGGGCTACCTGTTAGCCGGAATGGCTATCGGCCCTTGGGGGCTGCGGCTCATCGATGGCGTCGAAGTTATTTTGCATTTTTCTGAATTCGGCGTCGTCCTCCTCCTATTTTTGATCGGGCTAGAGCTGGAGCCAAAACGCCTGTGGTCATTAAGGCGCTCGATTTTCGGCTGGGGTAGCGCCCAGGTCGGCCTCGTCACGCTGGCACTATCCTGCACTGCCATCGGTTTTGGCGTTGATTGGAAAATCGCCCTCATCGCGGCGCTCGGGATGTCCCTGTCATCCACCGCGATCGTTTTGGCAACCTTGGCCGAACGCAAACTGACCACAACGCCAGCCGGTTCGGCAAGCTTTTCGATCCTGTTATTTCAGGATATCGCCGCCATTCCCATGATTGCGATTGTGCCGTTGCTCGGCGTGGCAGCAATACATGGCAGCGGCGCAGGCTGGCTCGACGCTGGCAAAACCGTCGCCGTCATCGTCACCCTGATTTTCGGTGGCCGTTTTCTGGTCCGGCCATTGATCCGCATGATCGCCAAAACCGGCCTGCGTGAGATTTTTACCGCCTTTGCCCTGCTGCTGGTCATTACCACTGGTTTACTGATGGAATGGGTAGGCATGTCGATGGCGTTAGGCGCATTTTTAGCTGGCGTGCTGCTGGCCGATTCGGAATATCGCCACGCACTGGAAACCGATCTGGAGCCGTTTAAAGGTTTATTGCTGGGCCTGTTTTTTATCGCCGTCGGTATGTCGGTCGACTTCGGTGTGTTTTTGGCCAATCCGTGGTTAATACTGGGATTGGTCGGCGGTTTTTTGCTCATCAAAATGTGCGTGCTCTACGCGCTGAGCAAATTATTTAAGATTCCCCGCGCGCAACAATTTTTGTTTGCCGTCCTGTTATCGCAAGGCGGTGAGTTTGCCTTCGTCGTTTTTGGCGCAGCCGCCACCGCGCAGGTCTTGAAGCCAGAGACCTCTTCCATATTAGTCGTCGTCGTTGCGCTATCGATGGTGGCTACGCCCTTACTATTGATTTTTTACGACAAGATAATCGCCCCCCGCTTCGCCGCACACCAACGTCCCGATGACGTCATTGACGACAATGAAAATCCGGTGATCATCGCCGGCTTTGGGCGCTTCGGCCAGATTATCGGACGCCTGCTGCATGCCAACAAAATCGGCCTGACCATCCTCGATCACGACCCTGATCAGATTGATATGCTGCGCAAATATGGCTTCAAAGTGTTTTATGGCGACGCCACCCGCATCGATTTATTACGCACCGCTGGCGTAGCCAAAGCGCGCTTGCTCATCGTCGCCATTGACGACACCGCTGGCAGTTTGCGACTCATCGCAGCTGTACGGCATGCTTATCCGTTACTCACCATTGCGGCACGCGCACGCAATATTACGCACTACTACGATTTAATGGATTTGGGCGTGACGGTCATTGAGCGCGAAACCTTTGACTCAGCCTTGCAGCTTGGTCGGCAAGCCTTACGACAACTCGGCTTTGGTGCCTATCAGGCGCGTTGTGCCGCGATGAAATTTCGTGCACACAACCTGCAAACCGTCCACGACATCTATCCGCATCACAAAGATCAGCAGCAAATGGTGTCGCTGGCAAAGCAAGCGCGGGAAGAATTGGCAGAAATGTTTGCGCATGATCGGATGTTGCGCGATGAGGATGGGACCGATGGTTGGGGCGATGCCATTCAAAAAGACATGGACGACGACCAAAATGCGACGTTACGTGATCACCGGCAACTTTAGCGCGCTACAAAAATCTTGCTAGCAAAAACACCACTGTGGAAATCAATATCGTCGAGGCAAACGGCAACGAAAACATCCGACCAAACAATTTAAAGCGGAAGTCACCCGGCAAGCGCCCGATGCCCAGCTTTTCCAGCCACGGCAAGGCACTTGAGAAAATAATAATGGCAAGAAAAATCACCAAAACCCAACGTATCATTGTGTTCCTTCAGTTGCAGTCCCGGCCAGGATGACGATGGGAAAGATACTACATTGGCATCAAGCCCATTAAAGCCGATGACAACGATCATTACGGGCAAAACGGGTCGGCAACGTCGCCTCTTTTCCGACCACCAACACCTTGAACAACTCCCCCATCTCCGCCGGGGATATGAGTTTCTGCATGGCATTAGCTTGCGGCAAATATGCCAATGCGTTTTCTGGCGAGGTCCGCAGCAGCAACTCGGCAATCCCCGCATCCAGCAAAAAGGCCGCCTGACAGGTGTATCCCAGTACATCGAGCCCGCCATTCACCGCCGCCATCGCCATCGCCGTAAAATCCACATGCGCCGTCACATCCTGCAAACCCGGCCAATAAAATGGATCGGGATGGGCATGATGACGATAGTGGCACATCAATGTTCCCTGATCGCGCTGACCTAAATAATATTCCGAGGCCGGAAAACCATAGTCCACCAGCACCGCAACACCGCCCGAACCCGCCGTCAGCATTGCCGCCAACGAATGCATGAATCCAATCGCCACCGGGTGCACCTCGGTCAGATAACCCACGCTCAGTGCCTCCGCGTCGGGAATTTGCATCACCAGCGTCGGGTCTGCCGGTCGATCAATATAGACAAACTGTGATTCAGCGCCTAACCCTACACCGCGCTGTAACCAGCCAGACTCGCCCCGCACCACCAACTCAACCGGCATCGCATCGAGCACTTCATTGCCGAACACCACGCCCGAAAAAGCCGTCGGCAAACGATCCAACCATTGCACTTGCGCAAACCCACGCAGCTTTTGTTCCTGCCGGGCGCGCAATTCCGCCGACAGTTCGACGATGTAATAGGCATCCACAGCATGCCCGCTGGCCTGCAATTCGGTCAGGATGTCAAAGGCCAATTGCCCGGTTCCGGCACCAAACTCCAATATTTGCGCCGCCAATGGCGCATCTGGCGCAGCAATCAACTCTGTTGCCAATTGGGCGAGAGTTGCGCCAAAAAGCGGCGTAATCTCAGGCGCGGTTGTAAAATCACCGTCTTTACCCAATTTTGCCGCGCCGCCGCTGTAATAACCGAGATTCGGCGCGTACAGCACCAAATCCATATAATGCGCGAACGAAATCCAGCCATGATGCTGGCCAATCTCGGCGGCGATGAGTTGGTGCAGCAGGCCCGAGGCGTGCTGCGCTTCGACAGAAGCGGTAGGTAGTTGCAGTTGCATGGCCGATATTGTAGGAGATATCGGCGCTGCGATAACAACGTCATCGTCACTTCGACGTTATTTTTCAAAGAATGCGCCGATATAGTTAGTCATCCTGACAATCGCAACAAAAAAATCGTACCACAACGAATGCCAAGTTTATGAGTTCATCCCCTATTCATCCCTCATCTGCTGCTAAAACAAGCACAGCAGCCAAAGTCGCATTGATCGCATTAGTCACCGACGCCGCCAGCCCCCTCGGTTGCATCATTGCACGCGCCTTGGCCGCAGAAGGCTGGGATCTCGCGCTGCATTATCAAGGTGCCGACATATCCATCGCCGCGCAGGCCTTAGTCAACGAATGTGAAGCTACCGGCCGCCGCGCTCTCGCCATCTGCGCCAATCTCGACGATGAAACCGAAACCAAAGCCTTGGTGTCACGCGTCATCGCAGCCCTCGGCGGCTTGTCCTGCATAGTCAATAACGCCGCATTCGTTGCAGAAGACAGCGCCGCTGATTTTTCAGCCATGCAGATCGAGCTGCACATGCGCCGCAACCTCACGGCCCCGATGCTGCTCACACAAGCTTTGCACGCCGCCACGCCGGTTGGCAAACAAGCGGTGGTGATCAATCTGCTGGATCAAAAGTTATTCAGTCCGGAGCCGGATTTTTTATCCTACACATTATCGAAAGCCGCGCTGCACAGCGCCACGCAATTGCTGGCCTTGGCGTTTGCCCCGCGCCTGCGCGTGGTCGGCATAGCCCCCGCCTTTGATCTGACACAGGCCGCACCAGACTGTACGTCTCCGGCACTAAGCGCTGCCACCAGCGCCGATGACCTTGCCGCCAGCGTCTGTTTTATTGCCAACTCATCGGCGATGACAGGCACCACTTTATTGATGGATAACGGCCAACATCTGCGCGCCCGCTCCTGGAAATCCCTTTAAGCACCTTCGCTGCCATCCCCTTACTCTGACTGACCGACACCATGACATCTGCACTCATTCATCCCGACCTTAGCGACTGCCGCCGCCTGTTTCTGCGCAACTACGAAGTCCAGATTAATATCGGCGTCTTTGAATTTGAGAAAAAGGGCGAACAACGGGCCTTGATCAGCGTTGACTTGTTCATCCCGCTGGCACTCTCCACCCCAAGTCACGATCAATTAGAGGAAGTGGTTGACTACGATTTCATGCGCAACACGGTTGCCAGACGCATGGAGCAAGGCCATATTCATCTGCAAGAAACCCTCTGCGACGACCTCGCCAGCGCCTTACTGGCCCACCCCAAAGTCCGCGCCGTGCGCGTGATTACCGAAAAACCGGATGCCTATAACGATTGCGACTCAGTGGGGGTTGAAGTATTCCGCATCAAACCTTTTAGCAACACACCAACATCAACACCGCCGGAGCCAGCATGACATCCGTACTAAAATCGTTTTTCGACCCTGACTTGCTTGATCTGACGCTGCCAGCAAACCCGGCTAGCCCGGACGCCGCAGCGCCAAGCCCGAAACAAGTCGAAAAAATCGCCCACGAAAACAACAAACTCCACAAGCGTTTGTGCCGTCAAGTCGGCCAGGCCATCGGCGACTTCAACATGATTGAAGACGGCGACAAAATCATGGTCTGTGTATCAGGCGGCAAAGACAGCTACGCGTTACTGGATATTTTGATCACGCTGCGCCAGCGCGCGCCGATCAATTTCGACATCATCGCCGTCAATCTCGACCAAAAGCAGCCGAATTTCCCAGCGCATATCCTGCCGGAATACCTGACCAAACTCGGCGTAGCTTTCCATATCGAAAATCAGGACACCTATAGCATCGTCAAGCGCGTCATCCCCGAAGGCAAAACCACCTGCTCGCTCTGCTCACGCCTGCGCCGCGGCATTCTGTATCGGGTCGCCACAGAACTGGGCGCGACCAAAGTTGCCCTGGGTCATCATCGCGATGACATCATGGAAACTTTCTTCCTCAACATGTTCTTCGGCGGCAAGTTAAAAAGCATGCCCGCCAAATTGCAATCGGACGATGGCAAGCAAATCGTCATTCGTCCTTTAGCCTACGTCAAAGAAGCCGACCTCAGCCGTTACGCCGAAGTCAAACAGTTCCCCATCATCCCTTGCGATTTATGCGGCAGTCAGGAAAACCTGCAACGCAAACAAATCAAAGGCATGCTGCGCGACTGGGAGAAAAAACATCCGGGCCGGGTCGACAACATCTTCGCCTCACTCGCAACGGCAGCGCCATCGCATTTGATGGATCGCAACCTGTTCGACTTCGTCGGCCTCAAAGCCACCGGCATCGCCGACCCCAACGGCGACATCGCCTTTGACGACGAACCTTGCGCCGTGCCGACTGACACCATATCGGGGATTATTCCTTTGCAATCTGTGGACTAAATCTGCAAGCGCTGAATACCATGAAAGCTGCACGTCGTAATTAACCGTTTTAATTGCTCTTAAACGGTTAATTACGGTATACAAAACCCTTGCAAATTTTCAATCAAATGTTCCAGCCAGCGATATAATCAGAGTCTGTCTACTAACATTTTTCCCGTTTCAGCGATTGTTGCACTCGCCCTACAGGTGTTGGTCTCGCTTATTTGCCTTGAGGGTTTACGGTCAATTGTCTTAGTCTCAGCATATAGAGATAATTTCCGTCATTCCTCTCTCATGACCATCGGAGAAGAAATATATGCCCGCTTCCTATACCCTCAAAAAGGACAGCGACGGACAGTTTTATTTTGTTTTGACCGCTGCCAACGGCGACACGGTATTAACCAGTGAAACTTACGCAGCAAAGGCATCGGCTAAAAATGCCATCGCCTCGGTCCAGACCAACAGCGTGCAAGATAGCCATTACAGCCGCAATCAAGCCGCCAACGGCAAGTTTTACTTCAATTTGATCGCAGCAAACCACCAGGTTATCGGTCACAGTCTGATGTACACCACCACTGGTGCACGCGACATTGCGATCTCCGCTGTCAAAAAAAATGGTCCGACGAGTACCGTTATTAATGAAACCTGAAGCGGAAACTTGAAACGGAAACCTCACAGCCAAATCTGACAGCGACATGCTTTCGATGGGAAGTTTTCGTTTAAACAGGACAAAATCCTCGGAGATAGCCCAGTCGCCAAGATCGCCAAAAACCGCTGTATCTATTTGGTAACAGCGCGTCACAGCGTCTATCCGCAGACAACCCGCATGCTAAAATTTTTCACCTCTTGTTAAGCAAAGCTCCTCTATGAATGTCGTTATCCTCGCCGCCGGAATGGGCAAACGCATGCAATCTGCACTGCCCAAAGTCCTCCACCCACTCGCCGGAAAACCGCTACTCGGCCACGTCATCGACACAGCCCGCAGCTTGTCACCGACCCGCTTATGCATCATTTACGGCCACGGCGGCGACGCAGTCCTCAATCAATTCAGTGCCAGTGACGTCGTCTTCGCCAAACAAGAACCACAACTCGGCACCGGCCACGCCGTCACGCAAGCCATCCCACAACTTAATGACGCCGTCCCGACGCTGGTGTTATACGGCGATGTCCCGCTCACTTCCAGCACATCGCTGCAACGCCTCGTCAGCGCCGCCGGTAAAGACAAACTCGCTATCCTGACCGTGCAACTGGACGACCCCACTGGTTATGGCCGCATTGTTCGAGAAGATGGCAATATTGTCCGCATCGTCGAACAAAAAGACGCCACCCCGGCCGAACGCGCCATCACCGAATGCAACACCGGCATCATGGTCGCGCCCACCGCCCAGCTAAAACTATGGCTGGCGAATTTATCCAACGACAATGCCCAAGGCGAATATTATTTGACCGACATCGTCGCCAGCGCCGTCGCCGCCGGCACGCCCGTCGTCTCAGCCCAGCCCGACGCCATCTGGGAAACCTTAGGCGTCAACAGCAAAGTCCAACTAGCCGAACTAGAACGCGTGCATCAACGCAGCATCGCCAATCGCCTGCTAGAGCAAGGCGTGACGCTACTCGACCCGGCACGGCTAGATGTACGCGGCACGCTGACTTGTGGACGCGATGTCACCATCGATGTCGGCTGCGTATTCGAAGGCAACGTCACACTGGACGATGGCGTCACCATCAGCGCCCACTGCGTCATCATCAACGCCCACATCGGTAACCGCGCCACCATCAAACCGTTCTGCCACATCGAACAAGCCACCGTCGGCACCGCCTCGCAAATCGGCCCCTACGCCAGGCTGCGCCCCGGCACCACACTCAACGAAAACGTCCATATCGGCAACTTCGTCGAAGTCAAAAACACCCAGATTGCCGCAGGCAGTAAAGCCAACCATTTAGCCTACATCGGCGACGCCACCATAGGCGCGCGCGTCAACATCGGCGCAGGCACGATTACCTGCAACTACGACGGCGTCAACAAATCGCGCACCGTGATTGAAGACGACGCCTTTATCGGCAGCGACACGCAACTCATCGCCCCGGTCACCGTCGGCAAAGGCGCGACTATCGGCGCAGGCACTACATTGGTCAGAAATGCCCCCGCCGGACAACTCACCGTCTCGCGCAGCAAACAAATGACGATAGAAGGCTGGCAGCGCCCGGTAAAGATAAAAAAATAAATTATGAGCAAGGCGGACAAGCGTTGAAATCACACAGCAATACTGGTTTCAAACTTGCTCCGCAGTATCGAAAAATACGCCTTCACGTTGCGCACATTCTTCTGCGCTGCAAACAACTGGTGCGCCAATGCGTGATACGCCGACATATCCACCACCTGCACCACCAACACAAAATCTGGCCCCGGCGAGACCCGATAGCATTGCAACACCCCGACCACCTTCGCCACCAACGCCTCAAACGCCAGTTGATGCTCATCGCCCTGCAAGTCCAGCGTCACTTCAACAACCGCCGTCAATCCGACCCCCACCTTTTCCGGGGCCACAATCGCCACCTGCCGCACAATCACGCCCAGATCGGTCAGGCGCTTGACTCGCCGCAAACATGTCGGCGCAGACGCATGGACGTGCGCCGCCAACTCTTGATTAGTCCGTGCAGCATCGGTTTGCAACGCGTTCAAAATCCGTCGATCCAGTCCATCAAGAATAATATTCATCATCGTAGTGAAATAAATAAACAAATTATAGAAATATTTAAATAAATATTTCATCAATAAATTACTAAGAAATAATACGTCAAATTTTAAATAATTTAGATCATTTATTTCATCATCTTCAGCATAAGATAAGCACTTATCCAATCTACTCACTTCTATAAAAGGCCTCTCATGTGCGGAATCGTCGGCGCTGTTGCCCAACATAATGTCACCCCCATCTTGCTAGAAGGCCTCAAGCGCCTCGAATACCGCGGCTATGACTCCTGCGGCGTCGCGCTCCACGTTGATGGCAAATTACAACGCTCACGCAGCACCTCGCGCGTAGCCGACCTCGAAAGCCAAATCGAAAAATCAGCATTAGCAGGCTACACCGGCATCGCCCACACTCGCTGGGCCACCCACGGCGCACCGGCCACGCACAACGCCCACCCGCATTTTTCCCGGGACCGCATCGCGCTAGTCCACAACGGCATCATCGAAAATCACGACGAGCTGCGCGCAGAATTGCAAGCCGCCGGTTACGTCTTCGAAAGCCAGACCGACACCGAAGTCATCGCCCATCTGGTCGATAAAATGTACACCGGCGACTTATTCGAAACGGTCCAGCAAGCCGTCAAACGCCTCACTGGCGCTTACGCCATCGCCGTCTTCTGCGTCAACGAACCGCACCGCGTCGTCGCCGCCCGCCAAGGCTCACCATTAATCGTCGGTGTGGGAGAAGGCCAAAACTTCGTCGCCTCCGACGCCATGGCGATCGCCGGCACCACCGATCAGATTATTTATTTGGAAGAAGGCGACGTCGTTGATCTACAACTCCAACGTGTCTGGATCGTCGATGTTGACGGCAAACCGGTCGAGCGCGAAGTCAAAACCGTCCACGCGTTCAGCAGCGCGGTCGAACTCGGCCCCTACCAGCACTACATGCAAAAAGAAATTTTTGAGCAACCGCGCGCCATCTCCGACACGCTAGAAGGCGTCACCGCCATCATGCCCGAGCTATTCGGCGACAACGCCTTCGGCATTTTCAAACAAGTCGACTCCGTCCTGATCCTCGCCTGCGGCACCAGCTACTACGCGGGTCTCACCGCCAAATACTGGATCGAATCAGTCGCCAAAATCCCGGTCAACGTCGAAATCGCCAGCGAATACCGCTACCGCGACAGTGTCGCCAACCCCAACACCTTAGTCGTCACCATCACCCAAAGCGGCGAAACCGCCGACACGCTAGCCGCCCTCAAGCACGCCCGCGCCCTCGGCATGCTGCACACCCTCACCATCTGCAACGTCGCCAGCAGCGCCATGGTGCGCGAATGCGCGCTGGCCTACATCACCCGCGCCGGGGTCGAAGTCGGCGTCGCCTCCACCAAAGCCTTCACCACCCAATTGGTCGGCCTGTTCCTGCTCACGCTAGCGCTCGCCCAAGCCAAAGGCCGCCTCAGCGAAGAACAAGAACAAACCCACCTCAAAGCGCTGCGCCACCTCCCCGCATCCCTCCAAAGCGTACTGGCGCTAGAACCCCACATCGTCGCATGGGCAGAAGCCTTCGCCCGCAAAGAAAACGCCCTCTTCCTGGGCCGCGGCATCCACTACCCGATCGCCCTCGAAGGCGCACTAAAACTCAAAGAAATCACCTACATCCACGCCGAAGCCTACGCCGCCGGAGAACTAAAACACGGCCCGCTAGCCCTCGTCACCGAAGAAATGCCAGTCGTCACAGTCGCCCCCAACGACACCCTGATCGAAAAACTCAAATCCAACATGCAAGAAGTCCGCGCCCGCGGCGGCGAGTTATACGTCTTCGCCGACGCCGACTCACGCATTAACTCCAGCGAAGGGGTGCATGTGATTAGGTTGCCGGAAAACTATGGTTTGCTGTCACCGATTCTGCATGTGGTTCCGCTGCAATTGCTGGCGTATCACACGGCGTTGGTAAGGGGGACGGATGTGGATAAGCCGAGGAATTTGGCTAAGTCGGTGACGGTGGAGTGAGGAGGAAAGAAAAACGTATTGGCGATCATGCAAACCGAGTCCGGTGATGATGCTTGAAGGTCGTTGGTGCCAGTATTTGGATACTGCTGGCCAACCCTCATCATTGAGTCAGTTTCAAATAAAAGCGACATAACTTTTATTATTTAGGATGGTCAAATAATTTCCAAAAATTTAGCCACGACTCGGCCGTTGACTTCGGAAGAACTACGTTGGTTATAAAAAGTAAGTATTTAACAAACTCTGTTGAATCTGCAAAATAGTTGGGATATGCCTCTTTTAATCCACCAACCGCTGTAGTTGAGACAAGCGCGATAACTAAACCCTTAGATGTGGCTGCTGCTTTCTCTGCTTTGGTATAGCGTTCCTCTGCTTCCGCATTCATATCATCGCTGAACAATGTAGAGCTCACCTGTTTTTTTGGTGTATCAACTTCGATCAATGCATAGCCATTAATTGGCATCTCATTTAGCCTATCGTCTATCACTTTTAACGACTGAGCATAGGCTTGAAGGGTATTAACGACACCAAGATTCTTGCAAAATTTTTGAGCATCCCTGCAAGACTCAATTAAATCCGGTCTCTGAAAAACGAGTTCTTGATAAGTTACAAATTTTTTATGATCATCTAACGCATCAAAGAGATGAATCCCTTCCATGATAGAAAATTGCTTACTGACATGGCGGAAAAAATTTTTCCAATCGGCTTCACCTCGATTTGACTTAAGCGCTTGTCCTGTAAATAAATCCACAATTTCAAGAGTCGTCGCCCAATCATGTTGAAGAACAGTTCTAACCTGAAATTCAATGCTCCTCTTATCACTGTAGCCATCGGAAAATTGTCCGATTAAATGGTATCCACGATAACCGTCTTCTTTCGGATACTTGATATAGTCTTTAGCTCTAATTTTTCCCTCTGAATTCTTGAATGAAGATTGCTTCCTCAGCTCCTTGACGATTTGCCGAAGTTTTTTTTCATTTTTAACAATAGCCCGACAACCACCAATATCTTGCATGTTTTTTAACTTCATCTGATCGAAACGACGAAGCTTCGACACGATAGATACATAACGCTTTAGCCGTTTAGCAAAAATCGCAGACTTATCTATTCCATTCGTAATCTTCTGAAGCATATTGAATGCAACATCAAGTGGCTTCTCATGACTGAAACGCCAATATGACAAAACATCCATAGCCGCAGAATATTCCTCCGTTCTTTTAATTAATTCTTCATCAACTAATTTTTCCCCAGCCCTTGCCACTGCCTTTCCCGAATACATTTTTTCCATTTTGATGCCGATTTGACCGGTTATTTGTATGGCACTAAGGATATAGCAGTTAAAAAAAGATGTAATCTTTATATTATTTAGTGACCAAAATCATGATTTAAATCTGAAACTGGCACGTGCGAAAGCTAAATTAACTGCCTCAAGGCAACGTTTATGAAAAAATCATCACCACTATTACCTGCAGAGAGCCGCGAAATAAACTCGCTGTTTGACCGCGTCGCTCACATTCTGGAGTCGGCACGCGAGCGAGTCTTACGCGTCGTCAACCATGAAACGGTCACCACGTACTGGTTGATAGGGCGTGAAATCGTGCAGATGTTACAAGGAGGCGAAGCGCGGGCGCAATACGGCAATACTGTCATTACCGATTTGGCGATACGTCTCACTGAACAATATGGTCCAGGATTTTCCGCTGCCAATCTGAAAAATTTCCGTCAGTTCTATCTGACGTACACCGACCAGATTGGCGCGATTGGCGACCCATCGGGTAGCCAATCGGTGGCCTCCGTTGCTACAAATGAAAAAAGCTACCCGGCGGGTAGCGAATTGCTGCCAGATTTTCATCCCAATCTGAGTTGGTCGCATTATCGCGCTCTGATGCGGGTAGAGAATCGTACCGCCCGCCAGTTTTACGAAACTGAAGCGGCACAGTCAAACTGGTCGCGGCGCGAGCTGGAGCGACAAATTGGCAGCTTATTTTACGAGCGCCTTTTGGCAAGCACCGACAAAGCCGCCTTGCTCGCAGGCGGTCGTAAAATCACGCCTGAAATTACCCCGCTAGACATGCTCAAAGACCCCTATGTATTGGAGTTTCTTGATTTGCCACAGATGCCGCAACTATACGAAAACCAGCTCGAACAAGCCATCATCGACAAGTTGCAACACTTTTTATTGGAATTGGGGCGTGGATTTTCTTTTGTTGCACGACAAAAGCGTTTGCGTTTTGATGACAAGGACTTTTACGTCGATCTTGTTTTCTATAATTACCTGCTCAAGTGCTTTGTACTAATCGACCTGAAAATCGGCGAACTTACGCATCAAGACATTGGCCAGATGGATGGCTATGTGCGCATGTACGAAGCGCATAACAAGGTGGAGGGTGACAATCCCACCATCGGGCTGATCCTCTGCTCCGAAAAAAATGCCGCTGTTGCACGTTACTCTGTCCTGAGCGACAGCCAGCAACTGTTTGCAGCCAAATATCAATTCACCCTGCCCAGCGAAGAAACGCTTCAACGCGAAATTCAACGCGAGCGGGCGCTAATAGAAAACCAACAGGAACTCTGATAAATATAAAAATCGAAGCGTCCTCTTACTATAACTGGGCCAAAAGCAGTTGACAGAGCTGTTTGATGAGACAAAAGCGACAATCAGCGAGCATATCAAAAACATGTTTGCGGATAGGGAACTGGTCGAAGCGGCAGTTGTTCGGCTTTTCCGAATAACTGCCGCCGATGTTTGAAGCCAACAGGCTATCGAGGCCGTCTGCGATCTGTTTCACACAATAAATCAGTGAACTGATTCGTTGTAATTGGCGGAACTCGGTGGCACGGACAGAATTTACCCGATAACCTACCGAAATGATGGCGTCGAGACTGTAGAACTGGGTCAGGTATTTTTTGCCGTCGGCAACAGTACTCCGGAATTTCCGGATAACTGATTCTTCGCTTAACTCTCCACTGATAAAAATATTCTTCGTATGCTCCCTGACGGTGCGGATATCCACGACAAACAATTCAGCCATCAACTTTTGTGTCAGCCAGATAGTCTTGCCCTCGTAGCGTGCCACCGCAACAAGTAGCACTGCTCAGCTCAAACATTTTTCTTGGGCTGACTCTAACGTTTTATTCCGCCCCACTCAACCGCACACCCACCCCGCACACAAAAAAAGCCCGCCGAAGCGAGCTTTTTCCACACAACAAACCAACAATCAGAACTGGTTCATCGTATTGTCTTTACCAGACGCCTTCAGCGCAGCATCGCCACTGAAGTAATCTTTGTGATCATCACCAATATCCGACCCAGCCATGTTCTGATGCTTCACACAAGCGACACCCTGACGGATTTCCTTGCGCTGAACGCCGGCAACATAACCCAACATCCCTTGGTCACCGAAGTAGTCTTTCGCCAGATTGTCAGTCGACAACGCGGCAGTGTGATACGTCGGCAGCGTGATGAGGTGATGGAAAATACCGGCTTCGCGGGCAGAATCCGCCTGGAAAGTGCGGATTTTTTCGTCGGCGGCAATTGCCAGTTCCGTTGCGTCGTACTCAACACTCATGAGGGCTGCGCGGTCGTAAGCAGAAACGTCTTTGCCTTCGCCTTTCATGATGTCGAAAATTTGCTGGCGGAAGTTCAGGGTCCAGTTGAATGACGGGCTGTTGTTGTAGACCAGCTTGGCATTTGGAATGACTTTACGAATCGCGCTGACCATGCCGCCGATCTGGGCGATATGTGGTTTCTCTGTTTCGATCCAGAGTAAATCGGCACCGTTTTGTAGGGAGGTAATGCAATCCAATACGCAACGTTCTTCGCCAGTATCGGCGCGGAACTGGAACAAGTTGCTCGGCAAACGCTTAGGACGCAGCAGCTTGCCGTCGCGTTTGATGACAACGTCACCGTTGCTCATCGATTCGGTCGAGACTTCTTCAACATCGAGGAAGGAATTGTATTGATCGCCCAAATCGCCCGGCTCACGGGTGACTGCGATTTGCTTGGTCAGGCCTGCGCCTAATGAGTCTGTGCGCGAGACGATGACGCCGTCGTCGATGCCGAGTTCCAGGAAGGCGTAACGTACTGCGCGGATTTTGGCTAAGAAATCTTCGTGCGGGACGGTGACTTTACCGTCTTGATGGCCGCACTGCTTTTCATCGGAAACCTGATTTTCGATCTGGATGCAGCATGCACCGGCTTCAATCATTTGCTTGGCCATCAGGTAAGTCGCTTCCGCGTTACCGAAACCGGCATCGATATCGGCAATGATGGGTACTACGTGGGTGATGTGGTTGTCAATTTTGTCCTGGATCGCTGGCTTGTCAGCGTCTTTTGCGGCGTCTAACTGGCGGAATAAACCGCCCAGCTCACGTGCATCGGCTTGACGTAAAAATGTATAAAGTTCTTTGATCAGGTCGGCAACAGCTGTCTTCTCGTGCATAGACTGGTCTGGCAACGGGCCGAACTCTGAGCGCAAGGCGGCGACCATCCAGCCGGAGAGGTAGAGGTAACGACGGTCGGTGCTGTTGAAGTGTTTCTTGATCGAAATCATCTTCTGTTGACCGATAAAACCGTGCCAGCAACCCAAAGACTGGGTGTACTTGGACGAGTCAGCGTCGTAGTTCGCCATGTCATCGCGCATGATTTTGGCGGTGTATTTGGCGATATCGAGACCTGTTTTGAATTTATTCTGGGCGCGCATGCGTGCAGCGGATTCAGGATTGATGGCGTTCCAGGCACTACCTTGTTTGTCTTTCAGACCGGCAATGGCGTTGATATCGTCTTGATATTGTGACATGAGTATATCCTCGGTAATAAAGCAAGATTAAAAGCAAAATGAAGAACAATGATTCGGTATCGGGTGTGCTGCTTTCCCCCTGGCAATGAAGAGGCGCTGGAGCAGAAGCAAAACTGCATGTAAGAATAATAGCCGCTTTTTTGCATATGTCCTATGTCTTATATAAGACATAGGACATAAATTAATCTGTTTATTTTCAATGACTTACATATTTATTTTTGCTTTGTGGAGTAGTTCTCTCAAAAATAGATAAGAATTTTCTGATTTTTACGACGCGCGCATATCATAATGTGGAATTGAATTGTCGTATCGTGGAAAAGTGGCACTTTCGGCAAGAAAACCATCCCCCTAAAAGAACGTTGCCATCATCCACGTTCCAATGAGGTTTCATGCAAATCAGACGAATATAGGCATGTAGTTTTGCCCCCCCCTATACTTGTGGCACTTGAACCTCTATTTCCAACATAAAAGTGAGTCCTCCCATCGAACGTCTTGTCACCCCCACGCCAACGCTGCTTCAAGTCGACGCTCTCTATTTCAGTCACCCGCAACGCATACTATTTAACAACTGGTCCGCAAGCATCCCACCCGGAGTCACATTCATCGGCGGCGGCGACGGCAGCGGCAAGACCACCCTGCTGCGTTTGCTGGCGGGAGAATTATCAGCGGCGCAAGGACAACTACAGATAGGCGATGTCCGTTTAGACGATGATCCAATCGCTTACCGGCAGCAGATATTCTGGACCGATCCGCGCTCGGAAGTCTTGGATCAGATCAGCGTGGTTGATTACTTCAAATCGCTGCATCTGCGCTATCCGCAATGGGATGACAAGGTATTAGCCGAGCTGATAAACGGCTTAGCGCTGGGACCGCATCTGGATAAGTTTATTTATATGCTCTCGACCGGATCGAAACGCAAAGTCTGGATGGCGGCGGCTTTTGCCTCGGGTGCCAAGGTGACGCTGCTTGACGAGCCCTTTGCGGCGCTTGACCACGCTTCGATTCGGTTTGTGACACAACGGTTGGCAGACGCGGCGCAAGATCGCGCACGCGCATTGATCATGGCCGACTACGTCGCGCCAACCAACGTGAGCTGCATCATGACAATTGATTTAGGAGACTAACCAAGCCGTCGGTCCAGCACCACTAATGCAATCCCGCCCAGAATCGCCACCGAAGCCACCAGCAGCCGCAACGTAATGGCCTCATGCAAGAACACCACACCAGCCAGTGCAGCGATCACGGGCACGCTTAATTGCACCGAAGCGGCGCGGGTTGCGGTCAATCCACGCAGGGCGGTGTACCAAATCGCGTAACCGATTCCGGACGTGATCGCCCCCGATAGCACTGCGTAAAGTACGCCCATGCCGTCCAGTTTTTGGTGCGCTAGCAGAACAACGCTGAGTACCACCGCCAAGGGTGCAGCCCGCAAAAAATTGCCTGCCGTGGCATTGGTAGCGTTGGTTGCATCGGCAACACCGCGCCCGCGCAATGAATACAGGCCCCAGGCCATACCGGCGGCCAGCATCAGCAATGCGCCTTGCAGCGGCGGCGCTGATACGCCGGGCAACATGATGGCGACGAGTCCGCCAAGCGCCAGTAACAGACCGCTCCCCTGACGCACACTGAGCCGCTCCCCGGACCAGAATCCCGCCAGCAGCATGGTTGCCTGTACCGCACCAAACAGTAGCAAGGCCCCGGTTCCTGCGGGCAAAGTCACGTAAGCAAACGAAAATCCGGCGGCGTAGATAAACAACGCACACGCTGATAGCCAGTTACCGCCAAGGACGAAAGGATCAGCGCGTCTGGTCACACTCCGGGCTGCGGCGCGACGGCCAAAATACACCAGCAAGACCAACATCAGCGCACCCGACAATAAGCGTATCGCCGTGAAGCTGGCGGCGTCGATGGATGTCTGCCGCAAAGCAAGGCGACACAATACTGAATTGCCGGCAAACGCCAGCATGGCTAACAGAGTCAATAACGTCACGCGGGTCGAGGACATAGGCCATCTTAATAAAGGGTGATAACAGCGTTGATTATCGCTGCGAAACGGTCTCTGATGCGGTTTGAAAGAGGTAACAATCGATGTCCTCCAACCATCACAAACTACGTTCAGCTAAAAAGAGCTTTGCGCAAAGCGCGCTAGTTGTTACCGTAACCGTAACGACACTTCCCACCCCGGCTGAAACCGTGTCTGATCATCGCTGACCAGTTCTCATCAACCGCACCCTCCATAAGGAAGACTCATGCTGACACGCTCTATCTTTCCCGCAGTTCTGTTCTCGCTTGCTGCCGTCACGACTACCCAGTCCATCGCGCACGGCAGCGACACACTTGCACTAACCGATACACAGGCTCGCCCGGTCAAAGTAATGATTGTTTCAATGTTCGGGCCGGAAGCAAAGCCTTGGCTAGACCGCCTCGGTCCGTGGCAAGCTATTGCGGTGCCGGGTCTGTCGCCCGACTATTCCGATGTCCACTGCAACAAACAGGATGTCTGCGTCATCACCACCGGTATGGGCTACGCAAATGCGTCAGCGTCGATCATGGCGTTGACGTTCTCATCGCGTTTCGATCTGCGTCATACGTATTTTTTGATTGCGGGGATTGCAGGCGTCGATCCTATTCGCGGTACTGTCGGTTCGGCGGCGTGGGCAAAGTATCTGGTCGATTCCGGGCTTCAGTGGGAGCTCGATGCGCGTGAAATGCCAGCCGAATGGAAAACCGGCTATCTCGGCATCAATACCAAGAGTCCGACTGAGAAGCCACCGCTCGACTATCGCAACGAAGTCTTTGCGCTCAATGCGACACTGGCCGATACCGCGTTTGCACTATCGCGTCACGTTGCGCTGGCCGATAGCACACAAGCGCAGAGCGCGCGGGCGAAGTTTACCTATGCGCCAGCGAACCAGCCGCCGTCGGTCGTCCAGTGCGATATTGCGTCCGGCAATACATGGTGGTCGGGTACGCTGCTTGGTGAGCGCATGCGTCAATGGACCAAGATACTGACCGATGACAAGGGCGTCTATTGCATGACGGCGCAAGAAGACAACGCTACCTTCGAGGCATTGAAGCGTGCCTCTGGCGCAAAGCGGGTGGATTTGAACCGCGTGGCGGCGTTGCGCACCGGGTCGGACTTTGATCGGCCGTATCAGGGCCAGACCAGTGCCGACAATCTGCTCAACTATGCGGATCAGGGCGGCTTTGCGCCAGCGACAGAGAATCTATACCGCGCAGGTAATCCGCTGGTGCAGGACATCGTGTTGCACTGGGGCGAATGGCGTCATGGGGTACCACGTCGATAAGCGTGCAGTCATTCATCTATTCAAACTTTATAAGGAACATGCATGCCGAAAATATTGCCGACGCACTTGATGTGTAAGCTAGGTATCGCTCAACCGATCATCTTGGGACCTATGCTTGGCGCAGGAACGCCGGAGATGGCTGCGGCGGTCACGAATGCTGGCGGATTAGGCTCTCTGGCGGCGTCATCTCTGGGGCCGCTGGGGATTGAAGCTGCGGTGGCGTCAATCCGCTCGCAGACAGCCGGGCCATTCAACGTCAATCTGTTTGTGCTCGACACTCCTCATCCTACTGAGCAAGAGCTCGAACGTGCTTTTGTCTTGCTCAATCCGTTTCGGGCAGAGTTGGGGCTTGCGCCTGCTGCGCCGCTTGACAAATATTGTGAAGACCTTGAAGCACAGTTAGCGATGCTGATCCAACTGAAGGTGCCAGTTGTCAGTTTTACCTTTGGCTTGCTCGATGCCAGCGCAATCGAGCGCTTACACCGCGCCGGAAGTCTGGTCATCGGAACGGCGACGAATGTCGCTGAAGCGCAGGCATGGGAAAACAACGGTGCCGATATTATTTGCGCTCAAGGAGCCGAGGCGGGCGGACATCGCGGAACCTTCATCGGCAGCTTCGACAGCAGCATGATCGGCACCATGGCCTTAGTGCCGCAGATTGTCGACAACGTTAAGCTGCCAGTGATTGCCGCCGGCGGGATCATGGACGGGCGCGGCATTGCGGCCGCACTCATGCTGGGCGCTCAGGCCGTACAAATGGGCACAGCCTTCCTGCCTTGCGCGGAGTCGATTATTGACCCTACTTGGAAAACAAAAATACGTCAGGCATCCGATACATCGACCAGAACGACCAAGGCGTTCTCCGGTCGCGCCGCACGCGGCATCGTCAACGCATTTATGCAGCGCATGGCACCGTATGAAGATCAAATACCGCTGTATCCGGTGCAGAACGCGTTGACGGCAGAAATCAGGCTAGCGGCGAAAAAGGCTGGTCGCCCGGAATTTCTCTCTTTGTGGGCGGGCCAGGCGGCGGCAATGAGCCGAGCGCGTAGGGAGGGAATTGATGTCGCTGATCTGATGCGGGAACTGGTTTTGGAACTCACTACAGTAGGTGAAATGCGATAGTTAATGCGTGCTCAGGCCCCAAACGCGGGCCTTTTTTTAGCACTGCACACCGTTCTTTACGTTAAGTTGAGTGCTCAGAATTTGAGCGCATCCTTAAGGCCTGCAGATTTTATCTGCATTACATTGCCGTCCGTTCTTATTTCCATGTGTGAAATAAGGTTTTTTTCGTCTGCTCAGAAATTGCGCAGACCTCAAATTAAAATGGAATAGACATCGCAATGTTTTCCTCTAAAAAAGTTGTTCTTACCACCAGCCTGATGTGTTTATCGGCATCAGGTTTTGCCAGTACACAAACACCAAACTCGGCGCCACTCAACCAACTACATTCAGTGGTATTGGAAGATGTCAAAAGTGGCTATCCCTATTTTGATCGCAACGATCAGTCATCCTTCATACGTAATGGCATGCTTTTTTACCGCGATGTTGAAGGCGGCCTGACGGCCTATGATGTGACGGATAAAGATGGTGCAAATCAGGAATCGTTACGTCCCAAATGGACATTCAAAAAAGGCGAGGGAGACCAGGGCAATCCCAGAACGCAGCCTTTGTTTCCGGCAGTGTTCGCTGAAGATACCGATACCGATGACACGGTATTTTTTATTGGAACAACGCATGACGTTTTTGCGCTTGATCCAAAGACCACCTTAATGCATCCGGAAGCCAAGTGGGAATACCACAATCCAGATGCTGCAACGCTATATCGCATGTCTTATCCGCGTGCACTCGACGGCATGCTGCATATCTTTGAGCAAGAAGATATTAGCCGCGTCAATCGTTTTGCCATCATCCGCAAGGTCGGCGACACCACCGAAAAACTGGGCGCAGACATACCGGAGAAGCACTATCCACAAAAAGTCATCGTTGATGCCAGGAATAAAATTCTTTACGCCTTGTTATGGAAAAGAGAATCAGAATTAGAGTGGAATCCACATGCGCGTCTGTTTGCGTTTCCGATGGGAGACAGTGCAGTCAAAGCCGCCGTCGATGGAAAAATCAAACCGTTGTGGGTTGTTTCTCTCTCCGGGAACGCAACCGACATGGTTCGTAGCGATAACAACGCGTTCACTTTTATGTCATCTTTTAAAGACGCCTCTCAGGATCGTCTATTTACACAGTTTTGCCCGTTAAGCCCGACCAACCCGGCGCAAAAACCGGTCGTATTATCCGGAAATTTTTTAAAGTGCCAGTGGCAAAGTGTGAATCCTGGCCTGCAAGATATCCGCGTATCGGCAGACTTCTCCCAAATGACCCTAATCAATAACATTGCATATTTTTGGGCGTCCGACTCCAAGAAGAAGGTGCCAGCTGGATTTAGCACGAATCATTACCATAACGCGTTTTACGCCTACGATCTCAATACACGTGAGGTCCGCTGGAAATATTCTGCGTCGTCAATTAATACAATTATGGAGGGAAATTACAAGGGCGCATCAGAGCGGATATCCACAAACAACTTTGCCCCGGTAATTCTAAAAAATGGTGATTTGATGCTGGCACGTACGGTGGTTGATCCCCGTAAAGATTTCAATCCGGTGTCTGCCGATTTGACCAACGCTTATGAAAGCCAGGTATTCATACTGGACGCAAAAACCGGTCAGGAAAAAAACCGACTTAGCCAGACTTCGGACGACGAACTACCGATCAGTATGATGCCGACGGTGTCCAATGATCAGTTGTTAGCGGTCGGCAGCGACATGCGTCTGCGCCAGGCTACTTTAATCGGTGCCAATGGCGAAGCACCGACAGTTAATGCCGGTCATGACGTGCATCCGTTGAGCGGCACTAACATCAATTTTTCAATCGGACTCAGCGGCAAGATAAAAGAATCCGGCGACTTCTCCTATGAATGGCGACAAATCAGCGGCAATCAAAAACTCAAACTGACCGCTCCCGATAGTCTCAATACCCGCGTCAATATTCCGGCAGGCCTGATCGAAGATAACTTTACGTTTGAATTGCACGCCACGGATAAAAGTGGATATTTCAAGAAACCAGGAGCTGCGAATGTCACCGTCACGCTGCGCGCACCGAATGTCTGGTTAGTGACAGAGCAAGCTACTGCAGGGGAAAAAATATCTCTCAAAGCAATGACGAACATGCCCTGGAAAAATGAAAACCGTTCGACATTTGTATGGGAAATAACCGATATGTCCGGCAACGTTGTTGATTCCGGTGAGAAAACCAATGATCAATCGTGGGATTTTTTTCCATCCACTCCCGGTTCATACATAGTCAACGTAGTGTTGCGTAGCTATATGGGCCGTCAAGCTAGTTGGTCTGGATTAATCAGAGCGAAATAACTGTTCTGAACGCGACAAGAGCGGTACGCCTGATACCAAGCGTGCCGCTCTTGTCACGCAATAGTAGGCTGAAATCGCGTCATCTTAAGAAATCTTCCATCCTCCATTTACGCTGTTTATACGTCTTCAAAGAGCGCATAAACGCTTGCCTGCGCAAGCAATGCGACCGCATTTCGAATACTCCCGTTGTTTCATTTTTCAATAGCTCACGGCGCATACCCTGATCAACGTCTGGCGCGGCTAGAGGGCGCAACTTCGTTCGGATGATTTTGCGTCAATCCTCACTAAAAAACATGACCCGGAATTGGATATTTCTTGGAAGTTAAAAATAGTCATTTCCATTACATTACGCTCCGGCCTTATTTTCGTTTACCAAATAAACGGGAATATACGTCGCTCGGAGCGATATTTTTCTCACTCTGTAAGAACAAATACACATTTTTAAATTGATTGGACATTGCTTGAATATCACCATGTTTTCTCCCAAAAGGCTCATCCTTGCCGCTAGCCTGATGTGCTTGACCGTATCAGGTTTTGCCGGCACATCCTCCCCCACCCCGTTGTCGTCAATTGGCCCGTTACATTCCGTCGTTCTGGAAGATGTCAAAAGCGGTTATGCATATTTTGATCGACGCGATCAGTCATCCCCTGTTCGTGATGGCATGCTTTTTTATCGCGATCGCGAAGGTGCCTTGACAGCTTTCGAGATTGCCGACAAAGATCATGCATCGCTAAAGCCAAAATGGACCTTTAAAGAAGGCGGCCCGGCGCAGGGCGTGTTTGGCAATCAGCCTTTATTTCCGGCAGTCTTAGCCGAAGATGCGGATGACACCGTCTTTTTTATTTCATCAGCACACGATGTCTTTGCGATCGATTCAAAGACGACATTAATGCATCCGCATGCTAAGTGGGAGTATCACAATCCCGATGCGCCATCCCTTTACCGTATGGCTTTTCCGCGTGCGCTTGACGGGATGCTGCATGTGTTCGAGCAAGAATCCATTGGCCAGGCGAAGCGGTTTTCTATCATCCGCCAGGTCGGGGATACCACTGAAAAACTCAGCACAGAACTACCGGACGACCTCTATCCGCAAAAAGTCATCGTTGACGCCAAACATAAAATTCTCTACGCCATGTTTTGGAAAAGATTGCCCAATAATGCGTGGGATCGAGACGGCATTCTGTATGCATTTCCTATGGGGAAAGATGCAGTCAAAGACGCCGAATCTGGAAAAATTAAACCGCTGTGGGATGTCGAACTGACCCTCAGACCAGCCGACCTGGTGCGTACCGACGACAACAAATTCATCTCTATTGCGCCATTCAACCCACACGGCAAAGATCGGGTTGATATCAGGTTTTATCGGCTCAGTCCGACCAACCCGTGGCAAAAACCAAAGGTATATTCAGACTCGAATGGTTTGGTCGATGAATGGTCTGATTTTCATTCTATGATGGGGCACAACGTGATGCCAATACTCTCGCAGATGACATTAATCGATAATGTTGTGTATTTTTGGGCGTACGACACCAACAAAAAAGTGCCCAATTTGATGCATACCGACGCCTACCATAATGCCTTTTTCGCCTACGATCTACAGTCGCGAAAGCTACTTTGGAAATATACGGCGTTATCTATTAATGAAATTAAAAATGGGCATTACAAAGGTTCTGCCGAGCGCAGATTTAAGAATAACTTTGCCCCTATATTGCTAAAAAGTGGTGATCTGATGCTGTCACGCACGGTAGTTGACCACCGCTACGACTGGATAGGTCCGAACCACGGTTTAAGCAACGCTTATGAAAGTCAGATATTCATACTGGATGCGAAAACAGGTCTGGAAAAATACCGCTCTGGACAAACTTCAGATCACATTCTGCCAATCAGTATGATGCCCGTAGTAACAAACAATCAGTTATTAGCGGTCGGATCAGACATGCGTTTGCACCAGGTTTCTTTATCTGACGAAGATGGGGAACAGCAAGCACCGAAAGTAGATGCCGGTCAGGATGTCTATCCGCTGAGCGGCACTAACATCAATTTTTCAATCGGCCTTAGCGGCAAGGTTGAAGGCGACGGCGATTTCTCCTATCAATGGCGGCAAACCAGCGGCTCTCCGCAACTCAAACTATCAGCTCCCGACAGCCTCACTACCCGCGTCAATATTCCGGCAGGCCTGATCAATGATAGGTTCACGTTTGAGTTGCGCGTCACAGATAAAAGTGGGCATTTCAAGAGACCAGGTACCGCATCCGTCAAGGTCACATTACGCGAACCCGATATGCGGCCAGAGCTCATCACCAAGAACCCTGTAGCGGGGGAAAAAGTCTGGTTAAAAGCAAAGACAAACATGCCTTGGGTCGATGAAACTCGCTCGACATTTACGTGGACTATTTTTGACAGCATAGGCCATATCGTCTATTCGGGTGAGGAAACCAAGAATCAAAACTGGGCATTTTCTCCGACCAAACCTGGCTTTTATATCGCTACGGTGTACTTGGACAGCTACATGGGTCGACAAGCCAGTGCTTCGATTAACTTTACGGTTAATTAAAGATCCAAGGCGGCATTAAACCGGCTTTCCCAATGCCGCCCGCAAATCGAAATGTGCAGCCGGTTCCGGCTGCACCCGCTCTTCACAATTATGTAAATGACGTGCCATTTGAGATTGCGCCAACGCTGCGTCGCCATTTTCCAGCGCCAGCAAGACGCTTTCATGCTCATCGAAAGAACAGGCGTTTTGACCAGGTGCGTCTATCTTTGCGATCAGCAAGGTCGTGCGTGAGACCAGTTTGCGTAGCGTCTCTACCAATAAAACGTTATCAGTCAGTGCGGCCAACTCAAGATGGAATTGGGCAGATAACCGTATCCAGCGCGGGCGGTCGCCGCTGGTATGGGCAACACGCTCCTCATCGACCAGTTTGCGCAATGCTGCCAATTGCTTGGGAGTCGCCACACAGGCTACTTTTTCTAATGTGGCATGCTCAATAATATTGCGTAGCTCGAACATATCTTTTGCTTCTACGCTAGTCGGGCTGGCGATGAATGCGCCGCGATTGGCCTCCAGTTCGACCAAGCCCTCGGTTGCCAGTCGGGTCAAGACTTTGCGCACCGTATGGCGCGCCGTATCGTAGATCTGACACAAAACCTGCTCCGTCAATTTGGTACGCGGCGGCAAGCGGTGTTCCATAATGGCGTCATAGACATCGTGATAAATACGCTCCTCGGTATCGGCATGCTGTTTGCCGGTTGCCGCGCTGGCGAGGCGTAATGGTTTAGCGGGTTTGTTCATTTTGATCGTATGGGACATAGTCATCTCGGTGGCTTGTTTAGATCAATGAGGCGCACTTACTATTACGCATGCTTTACAAATGCAAAACAGTAATAGGACATTTCTTATCTGTTTAATATGAATGGCAGTGATCGAAAAAAGCCCTGCTTTTTGTCCCGCATTTCTCAAAGCGAGGCAAATAACAGGGCAAATAACATCGCATGACGAGGATGATCTCCGATCTTGCGAAAACTTTCGATACTGCTTACTTCGGCAACGTACCTTCAACGCCGTCTACCAACCAGTTGATACTCATCAACTCGCCCATCGGCATGACTGCACCAGCGGCGACTTTGACAGCACCGGTATTATCCTTCAGCGGTCCTGCAAAAGGTAGTAACTTGCCATCGATAATGGCTTTTTTCTTTTCATTAAAGAGTGCTGCCACATCGGCTGGGACATCTGGATTCAATGGGGACAAGACCACCAGATTTTCCTTAATACCCCATAGCGTTTGCTCAGGCTTCCAAGTACCGGCTAACTCTTTTTTGACTTCGTCGCTGTAATACACGCCCCAGTTTTCAGTATTAGCTGTCAGATGTGCTTTTGGGCCGTATTTCGCCATGTCGGAATCCCATCCGAATGCATGTACGCCTTTTTCCTGGGCTACTTGTACTACAGCAGGAGAGTCGGTGTTTTGGGCGAGCATGTCGGCACCTTGGGCGATCAATGTTTCAGCAGCTTGACGTTCTTTGCCCGGATCGTACCAAGTATTTACCCAGACAATTTTTGTCTTGATTTTAGGGTTGACGCTTTTGGCGCCTAGTGTGTAGGCGTTGACGTTACGGACGACTTCCGGTACTGGGAAAGAACCGACGAAGCCGAGTGTATTGGTCTTGGTCATTTTTCCGGCGATCATGCCTAGCAGGTATGCGCCTTCATAGAAACGGGTTTGGTAGGTGCCGACGTTTGCAGCGGTTTTGTAGCCGGTTGCGTGGACGAAATGGACTTTTGGGAAGGATTTGGCGACCTTGATGGTCGGGTCCATATAGCCGAATGAGGTGGTGAATATTAACTGATTGCCATCGACGGCGAGTTGTCTGATGACGCGTTCGGCGTCGGCTGTTTCGGGGACGTTTTCTACGTAGGTTGTTTTGATTTTATTGCCGAATTCTTTTTCGATGGCGAGGCGTCCCTGGTCGTGCTGGAACGTCCAGCCGCCGTCGCCTACCGGGCCGATGTAGACGAAAGCTACTTTAAGCGGATCGGCTGCTTGTGCGGTTGGCATGATGCCTAATGTCAGGGTGGCAGCCGTTGCGAGGGCTAGTAATGTAGAGCGTAATTTGAACATTCAGAACTCCTTGTAGGTGTTGCTTGGTGAGTACTTTTTTAGAACTGTTTTAGTTTCGATCTTCGGTCTTTTGGTCTTCGGTTGCTGACACGGTTGGCGCTCCGTGGAGGCTGGTCGGGCCACCCCCGACGAGCCTCCACGGAGCACATACCGTGTTAATTACCAAATAACCAATAACCGAATAACCAAAACAACCACTAATAATTAAAAGTGGTATTCGACCCGAACCATAGGCGTCTTAGCCAAAGACCCATTAACCGAAGACGGTGTACCAAACTTGTTACGCCAATATTCATATTCCAACCCAGCACGGAGGGTATTTTTACCCATGCCCAAAGGCGTACCCAGGTCATACATGATCTGAGCATCAAAATGCGTCTCTGGCGATGTACTGCCACCGAATTCATTCTTTCCTTTAGAAGCGATATAGTCAAAATATCCCTCAAACGCCAACCCGGTCGAAGCAATAGGAATACCCCATGCTGCGCTTAACATTGGATGCGTTTCGTAGGTATAACGACTAGTAATTCCAACCGGCTGATTACTTTCACGCATCAACAACAAGCTGACATTCAAAAAGCCCGGCACATCGACCATGACTGTAGGACCCAATACCAGCATGCGCTTTCTTGAAGCATAGCCAGGATCGTTCTTGGTATTCCAATCGAAACCAGCGGTGATGCCGAAGCTACGCGCAGGGCCGAATGACAGGGTTTTTCCTGTGACTTTGCTCAGATCAACCGTGTTGCGATAGACGATATACGCTTCTTGCGCATTGCTGTCCTTGCTGTCCGATTGCAACAAATCGACATTGAAAAAGTTAGTACCGTATTTATAACCACTCACGTGCTGCAGATCGATGATGCTTTTGGCAATGCCGGTACCGACGTACGGCTCAGCAAAATTGGTGCCGTAACGATAACCGATTGAAGTGTCACTCCACTCAGCCGCTTTTACCTGGACACTGGCTAGTGCTGCTACTACCGCCAGAACATTTACTGCCAACTTGCCGATTTTTATTGCCGCTTGCTTTGTCATGATGCTTTTCCACGAGAGTCGAACATGAAAGGAGTTAAGGAGCCTCATTTCTCCTTATTACGATATTTACAACATTCAAAAACAGTTGCCGGGCAGAAATGCCAATTTCAACAATCCCGATTCTTAAAATTATTGATAGCAATTCCCATGCCAATTGTCGGCAATTACGCTCTCCCAAGTAAAACCGACTCATCCAATCTCGACTGAGATAAGAATGCAGGGAATCAGTGCAAGGATGGTTGTTTTTGCATTATATTAGCGCTTAGATAATAGATCGTGCGCCGTAACGGTGCAATGAAGAAAATTTCTTTTCACAATTTCTGTGTTTTTTTGCGACAAATGATAATTAGGATTGTCGACAATTAAATAACGGATCAGAATTATTGACCCGCACTGGCAGGGAAAGGCAGCCCATATAGAAGAGCAGTGATATAGAGCGCGACGACCAAAGTACTCTCAGATATCTACCCGACGCCAATAAGCGATGCTGGCCGATTCATGGCACAACAATTGCAAGTTCTCGTCATTGCTTCGCATTTACAATTAAAAGGGATTCCTCCTATGGACCTGCCGCTGCCAAGTTCTTCCCCTATGTCCCCGCGCCTTATCCTCAATGGCATCACCAAACGCTA
The DNA here is from genome assembly GCF_052976905.1 of Glaciimonas sp. GG7. NCBI lineage: Bacteria > Pseudomonadati > Pseudomonadota > Betaproteobacteria > Burkholderiales > Oxalobacteraceae > Glaciimonas > Glaciimonas sp. GG7. The sequence continues at coordinate 60,962 of NZ_JBRIIQ010000012.1, forward strand.
TCCCAGCGTAGTCGCCAATGACGACATCAGCCTGAGCGTCAATCCCGGTGAGATTCACGCCTTATTGGGCGAAAATGGTGCAGGTAAAAGTACCCTCATGAAGATCGTCTACGGCGTGGTGAAACCGGACGCGGGCAGTATTCTATGGGAAGGGCGCTATCTGGATATCGCTAACCCGGCGCAGGCACGACGCTTAGGAATAGGCATGGTGTTCCAGCATTTCTCCTTGTTTGAGACGCTCACGGTGGCCGACAATATTGCGCTGGCGCTCGATGTCCAGGTCGCCCCTGCCCTGCTGGCGGCGCGCATTACCGAAGTATCGGAAAAATACGGCTTGCCGATTGATCCGCACCGACTGGTGCACAGCATGTCGGTGGGTGAGCGTCAGCGTGTGGAAATCGTGCGTTGTCTGTTGCAAGAACCAAAACTATTGATCATGGATGAGCCAACCTCGGTGCTCACGCCGCAGGCGGTGCTGACGTTGTTTACTACCCTGCGCCAACTCGCAGCAGAGGGCTGCAGTATTTTGTATATCAGCCACAAACTCGACGAAATCCGCGCTTTATGCGATACCGCAACCGTCTTGCGCGGCGGACGCGTGAGCGGCAGTGCCATTCCTAAAAACGAAACCAACGATAGTCTGGCCCGAATGATGATAGGCGGCGAGCTGGCCGAATGCCATTTGACGCCGCAGGCGACGGGCGAAGTGCGCCTTGCGCTCGATAAATTATCGCTAGGAACGATTGATCCGTTCGGGACCACGCTCAAAGACATCTGCCTGACGGTCAAAAGCGGTGAAATTTTGGGAATCGCCGGAGTGTCCGGCAACGGTCAGAAAGAATTGCTGGCTGCGCTGTCGGGTGAAACCATCAGTGGACAAGGCCCGATGATTATGTTGATGGGCCAGCAGGCCGGTCACTTGAATCCGGCCCAGCGTCGATTGCGCGGACTGACGTTTGTGCCGGAAGAGCGACTCGGACGCGGTGCGGTGCCAAGTATGAGCCTGGACAAGAATGCACTACTGACCGGCGCACGCCATGGCATGGTCAAAAAAGGATTGATACGGCCAGCCGCCATCCGGCAATTTACGCAGGATGTGATTGCCCGTTTCAGCGTCAAATGCGGCGGCGCAGAATCTGCGGCAACCAGTCTGTCAGGCGGCAATCTACAAAAATTTATCGTCGGGCGCGAAACCATGCTCAACCCAAAAATGATGATCGTGGCACAGCCAACCTGGGGCGTAGACGTAGGAGCGGCGCAATTGATCCGACAAGCCCTCATCGATTTGCGCGGACAAGGCGTGGCGCTGCTGGTGATTTCAGAAGAGCTCGACGAATTGTTCACCATCAGCGACCGCATTTGCGTGTTGGCGAATGGCCGATTGTCGCCAGCGGTGCGACTAGCCGATACCGACATCGAACAGATCGGCAACTGGATGAGCGGCAATTTTGATGACGCACCAAAGGACTCCCCTAATACCGGTTCGCATAGTGCAACGACCGCCTTAACATCCCTCACACCGGAGAATCATCTTGCTCAAGCTTGAACGTCGTGCCGCCCCGTCGCCACTGATGCGGATCGCCTCGCCGTTGATTGCGGCTGTGGCGATGCTGCTGACCGGCATCGTGATTTTTAGCGTGCTGGGTAAAGATCCGCAGCAAGCGTTTTACGTCTTCTTTATTAAACCGTTGGAAACCGTCTACGGGGTGGGCGAACTGCTGCTCAAAGCTACCCCGTTATTGTTATGCGCGCTGGGTCTGGCACTGGGCTTTCGGGCCAATGTCTGGAACATCGGTGCCGAAGGCCAACTCACGATGGGAGCGATTGCCGGTGGTGGTGTGGCGCTGTGGCTGGGTGACACCCCTACGATGTGGGGACTGCCGCTGATGTTTATTGCCGGTGCGGCAGGCGGCATGACGTGGGCGGCGATTCCGGCGTTTCTGCGCAATCGCTTCAATACCAGCGAAATTCTGGTCACGCTGATGCTGGTGTATATCGCCCAATTGGTGCTGTCGTATCTGGTACACGGCCCGTGGCGCGATCCACACGGATTTAATTTTCCGCAATCGAAAACTTTTGACGATGCCTATTTAGTGCCGCTGCTAATCGAAGGTACACGCGCCAATTGGGGCTTGATTTTGGGCTTGTTGCTGGCTGTGGCGTCATGGTTTTTTTCCAGCAAAACCTTTGCCGGTTTTCGTATGGAAGTCGCCGGTGTCGCGCCCGATGCTGCGGCCTATGCGGGCTTTTCCAACAAGCGTAATGTCTGGATGGCCCTGCTCATCAGCGGCGCGACGGCAGGTGTGGCGGGCTTGTGCGAAGTGGCCGGGCCGATCGGTCAGTTGCAGGCGCAAATCTCACCCGGCTACGGCTTCGCAGCCATCATCGTAGCCTGGATCGGACGCTTGCATCCGGTCGGGATTGTGCTGGGCGCCTTGCTGATGTCACTGCTGTATCTGGGCGGCGAATCGGCGCAAATGCAGATGGCGCTGCCGTCGGCGATTACCGGTCTGTTCCAGGGTTTACTGCTGTTTTATTTGCTGGCCGCCGATTTGTTCATTACTTTCAAACTCAAAAATGTCACCGTGGCCAAGGTCATCAGCACCCACGCCGTTACTAAGGAAGCCGCATGAGCCTCGTCACCAGCCCTGTTATTCCTATTATTGTCAGCACCGTCGTGGCCGCCACGCCCCTGATTTACGCAGCGCTAGGCGAAACCGTGGTCGAAAAAGCTGGCGTCCTCAATCTGGGCATTGAAGGCATGATGCTGGTTGGCGCAGTCGCCGGCTTTGCTGCGGCGCTGGCAACTGACAGTCCGACGCTCGGCTTCATCGCCGCCGCTACTGCTGGCGTCGCTTTGTCGCTGATCTTTGCGTTTCTGACGCTCACGCTGCAAGCCAATCAAGTCGCCACCGGACTGGCCTTGACGCTATTCGGCATCGGCTTGTCGGCCTTTGTCGGGCACGATTTGGCCGGTACACCGATACAAGGCTTGAAAGGCCTCGATATTCCATTGCTGTCCGATTTGCCGGTACTGGGTAAGTTAATTTTTCACTACGACATCATGGTCTATTTGTCGCTAGTGCTCGGCGCTGCGGTGGTCTGGTTTCTGACCAAAAGTCATACCGGCCTGAAACTGCGCGCCGTCGGCGAATCGCCTACGGTGGCCCACGCCATCGGCCATCCGGTGATCTTGATCCGCTATCTGGCGGTGATGTTCGGCGGTGCTACAGCAGGTATCGCCGGCGCGTATCTGTCCATTGTGCAAACACCAATGTGGGTCGAAGGCATGACCGCCGGCAAAGGCTGGATCGCGCTGGCGCTGGTGGTGTTCGGGACGTGGAAACCGTTGCGGGTCATGGCGGGTGCGTATCTGTTTGGCGGCGTGACGGTACTGCAACTGTTCGCGCAAGGGTTTGGGCTGGGCGTGCCGTCGGAATTTTTGTCGATGCTGCCGTACGTGGCGACGGTGGTGGTACTGGTGATTATCTGCCGCGATCCTAAAACGATTTTGTTGAATCAGCCGGTGTCGCTGGGGCGAAGTTTTCATCCGGATGCTTGATGGAGCAAGGCTGGGCGCGGTCAACAGCAGGAAAAACTGCTGGCATAACAAGCGTTTCTTGAAAGATAAAAATCCGAGAAAAGGTCAAAATTTCATATCGATAACTATATGGAATTTTTTTATGAGTATCAGTAGTATAGGAAATACTGTCGTGCAATGGGTCAAGGCAGAGATACAGGGAAGTACGACAGCAAAAGCTAATCGTGCAATGGCATCAGGGGATGCTGCTGGCATTGCCAAATTGTTAAAATCTGTAGAAAACACGAATGTAAAGATGCAACATAGTGTGTCAAAGATGACTCAACAAATGGAGCACTACAAAAGTGATCTTGAGTATGCTGAGGACCATCCCGAAAATAAACGTCACAATACTATCGAGGATAGTAATGAACATTACGCCCGATGGGATAGGGTAAATGAGTATGTAACGCTGAAACGCAGTTGCGAGGATCTCAATACAAGAATTAATAAATATACAACCATTGCATCTGATCTTAAGAGCGCAACTCTTGTACAAGACACTAGCAATTCCAATGTGAAAATTACAAAATTCACACCTATTGCATTTGATTCTAATCCCACACCAAGCGGGCAAAAGGACATATCGTCAAGCTTTATTACGGAACTTTGATAAACCCTCCCGAACATTCCCGTGAAAACCATTAAATAACCCAGACAAAGTCTGGACATCCCAGGCCACAACGGTAAAAATATCGATCCCCGCGACACAGTGTCGCGGGGATCTTTTTTTTAAAGGTCTTATGGAACAACTCAATCAAGCCCTGTTTCTGCTGATAAACGCCCCGGCGCATCCCGACCCGCTCATCCTCACCATCGCCATCATATGTGCGCAACAACTGATCTGGCTGGTACCGATTGTGGTGTTGGTGGGATGGTTGCGCGGCTCTGAGCAAATCCGCAAATGTATGTTGCAAGCGACCGTTGCGGGCATTATCGGAATGGTACTTAATCAACTCATCAGCTTGTTATGGGAGCATCCAAGACCGTTCGTCATCGGATTGGGGAATAACTTTGTGACGCACGCGCCCGACTCTTCTTTTCCGAGCGATCATTTGACGTTGTTGTTGGCAGTCGCGTTTAGTTTTCTGCTGCATCCTCGTCTGCGAGTAATCGGTCTGTTGTTCACGCTCATGGGCTTGCCGGTAGCTTGGGCGCGGATGTATGTTGGCGTCCATTTTCCGCTCGATATGTTGGGCGCTGTGGTGGTTGCTGCTGTCAGCGCAGGACTTGGATCGGTGACGGCGAAATGGTATCTTGGGCCGGTTTACTATTGCGCGACCGCGATCCATCGTCGGCTGTTTGCGCTGTTTATCCGACGCGGCTGGATGGATTAAATAAACCGTTTCATACAATTTATCTCGGCAAAAATGACAAAACCGCGCGATGCACTATGCACGCGCGGTTCTGTATTAAAGAGCATTCATTTCGCAGTCAGTCTCTGACCACTACATCAATCGTCATGGTCGCGATGGCCGTGGTGTTCGTGATCATCATACCGATCATGCCGCTCGTGCCATTGACGTTCGCGCCATTCCCGTGCGCGCATATTGCGCTCACGCCATTCGTCTTCACGATCTTCTCGAATATACTCAGGACGCTGCTCAACATAGACTGGGCGCGGTGCCACGTAGACCGGACGCGGTTGCACATAGACTGGCTCCGGCTGAACATAGACCGGCTCGGGCGCGACAAGCACGCCTGGCAAACCAATATTGATACCGACATCAACGTGCGCCATCGCGGGGTTCGCGGCCATCATTAATACAGCGCTGGCGAACACGCCAGCCGCAATGGTGAGATATTTTTGCATGATTATTTTTCCTCGATACCGCTGAAAATTAAAAAGACAGAACTAGTCTGTCTTTTTTGGTGCAACAACCTGCTTACTTAGGTACGGCTACTGCGGCGTCTGCCTTAGCGACAGTGCCCACTCTTGCGTCAACTTTTGCGGCTACCGGTTCTACTTTAGCGGTCGATTTAGCTTTAACCACTCTATGATGGACCTTTGCTTTCGTTACCTTGGCATCTGATTTTGTGTCGGCTACTTTTGCGTCGGTTTTTGTATCGACTTTTGTATCAGCTTTAACCGCAACTTTATTTTCTTTCACATCGGCTTTAGCTGCTACTGCTGTTGAAACAGTTGGCACGGTCGGTGCTGCAGGCGCTGCGGCTTGTGCGAAAACAGAAGTAGCGAACAGGCCGGCGATCAGAGTAACGAGTAATTTATTCATTTTGACATCCTAAAAAATGTGTCTTAAACCGGTTGTTTTAAAATCCTCAGAATGTCTGAGGTCTTGCGCTATAAACGGCTGCTGAAAGCATCGCGTTGACGGTCTTTACAACCCGTTACAACTCAACAAACGAAGGATTCAGATATCCATTGGCATTTGCAGGGAGCGGCATAGCGGACTGACTCAGCCAATACTTTAGCGATGATGGGAAGAACAGCGATTGCCGAGGGCGCGCATCGTAGACTTTAGAAAGCTGACGAAGGCTGCCCCGATACAACGAACACCACGACCAAATTAATTGAATATTTTGCGTATTTTTCCCGATGCATTTTTTGCGATGACAGCACATACAAAAAATCGCTTTGGTGAAATCATGGATGACGTATATAGATGGCGGGCATATGCTTTAATGAAATTATCCACAGCAGATTCTATCGGCTGGCCAACTTGCATAAAAATCGTTTTGTCAGATGTTATGCATGCGACAAACCAACGCAATTTTTCTTACCGCACAATCGCCTTATGTTCCAATTTCCTATTTTTCAAAATACACCTAACGTTCCCTCTCTTGTGACGCAGTCCGCACCGCGAGGGCCTGCAGAACCATTTTCAGGTCCACATTTTTCCGAGCAGATAAGTAATGTCTATGGCTTAACGCTCTATGATGCGACGTACCAGACCAGCTCAGATCAAACACAGCCCACAACGCTGCCTCCTGCGGAACAATTTCCAGATACATTTTTTGCAGAACAGATAAGTAATGTTTATGGTGTACCGTTCTGTGACGCAACGTACCCGACCAGTTCATACCAGACTCGGTCCACACCGCTATCTCCTACAGAGCACATTCCAGATGTCTATTTTGCCGAACAGATCAGCAATGTCTTTGGAGAACCGTTCTTAGATGCCACCTGCCAGCCTCCCTCATACGCTGAGTCAAACCCGACAGCAATACTCTCCCCACCCTCAAACATTCGCCAATTACTTGAAGCAGCTAAAGTTAGTCCCGTCGTCGCATTTGATCCGTTACCGGAGCCTTTATTCCACCAGCGCGAGAGGATACCTGTAGATAGTGCGTCTATCCCCACGTCGACAATAACGCCTGCTTTGATGATGGTATTGCAGGAAATGGAACCTGAGGGCATACAGAAAATGGGGCTGCCGGCACTTGCGAATAGGTACAACGTATCGCTTCAATCGCTCCAATACCACATTTACACAGACGGTACTATCACCCCGACAGAACAGGCCAAACTCGATATGACGCCAATGCCACTTACCAAAAAGGTGAGCGTTGATTTGCTGCGCAAGATCAACGCTATGGGGCCCAATGGCATCCTGATGGCCGGTGGATTGCACACACTGGCGCAGGAGCACAAAGTGGGATTGAGCTCACTCAAGAAGCACATTAAAACCAATGCTGAGTACACCCCGCTAGGGAATGCCAAGATCAATGCATTGATACAACCACATACCAAGCGGGTGACCGTTGATTTGCTGCGCAAGCTCGAGGCTATGGGATCAGACGGCATCCGGAAAGCTGGTGGATTGTATGCGCTTGCGCAACGCTGCCAGGTGTCTCCGCATTCGCTGATGACTTACATGCATGCTAATGCCAGCTTATCGAAGAAGGGGCAAGCGATGATCAACGCAGTGGCATCGCCCGGCAAAAAATAATACTGAGCCAGAAGAGAAACCTCAAAAG